>DASUSF010000104.1:0-7537 GCA_036375275.1 Geminicoccaceae bacterium
TCAGCCTCACCGGCCCGGCCGCGCTCGATCTCGAGGAGCTGCAGAGCGTGCGCGCCGGCGCGACCCTCGCGGCCGTCCTGACCACGCTTGCGGTCAGCCTGCTGCTGGTCTGGGGCCTGGGCTCGGTGCGCCTGATCGCCGCCACCCTGTTCACGTTGGCGATCGGCCTGATCCTGACCGCGGCCTTCGCCGCGCTCGCGATCGGCCGGCTCAACCTGATCTCGGTCACCTTCGCGGTGCTGTTCGTCGGCCTCGGGGTCGACTTCGGCATCCACCTCGTGCTGCGCTTCCGCGAGGCCCTGGCGGCCGGGATGGAGCGCCGCGACGGGCTGGCGGAGGCGGTGCCAGCGGTCGCCGGCGCGCTTTCGCTGAGCGCTCTCTGCGCCGCCCTCGGCTTTCTGGCGTTCGTCCCGACGGACTACCAGGGCCTCGCCGAGCTCGGGGTGATCTCTGCGGCCGGCATGGCGCTCGCCCTCGTTACCAGCCTGACCCTCCTGCCGGCCCTGCTGTCGCTGTTCGGGCCCGCGCATGCGTCGGCGGTCCCCGCCGCACCCCACAAGATCGCGATCACGCATCGGCCGCGCCTCGTCCTGCCGATCTCGCTCCTGCTCGCCGTCGGCTCGATCTTTGCGTTGCCGATGGTCGGCTTCGACTTCAATCCCCTGAACCTCCAGGACCCGGAGAGCGAGTCCGTGGTCACCTTCGAGCGCCTCGCCGAGGACCCCCGGACGTCGCCCTACAACATCGACGTAGTCGCCCCGGATCTCGAGGCGGCGAAGGGCCTCGCCGATCGGCTGCGCGCGCTGCCCGCGGTCGGCGAGGTGGTCTCGATCGAGAGCTTCGTGCCGGACGACCAGGCGACCAAGCTCGAAGTGCTCGAATCGCTGGCCTTCTTCCTCGGACCGGTGCTCGAGCCGGCGGACGCGGGCGAGCTCGACCCCGCCGGGCGTCGCGCGGCCTTCGAGCGGCTCCGGGCGACGCTCGAGACCTATTTCGAGGGCGGTGTGGAGCGCTCGGAGGCGCCGGGCGCCGCGGCGCTGGCGACCGCGCTCGCCCGGTTCGCCGCGGCCGGCCTCGACGAGGCGCGGCTGGACGCGCTCGACCAGGCTCTGACAGGAGCGCTTCCGACGCTGCTGGATCAGCTCCGCAGCACGATCGACGCCGGGCGGGTCACCTTCGCGGACCTGCCGGAGGAGCTCGTCGACCGCTGGGTGAGCGACGGCGGCGGCGTCCGGCTGCTGGTCCGCCCGGCCGAGCGGGTCGTCGGCAACGACGAGCTTCGCGCGTTCGCGGAAGCGGTGCTCGCGGTCGAGCCGGCGGCGACCGGCACGCCCGTGGTCGTGCGCGAGGCGGGACAGGTCGTGATCGGCGCCTTCCGGACCGCGTCCTGGATCGCGCTCGGCGCGATCTCGCTGGTCCTGATCGTCGTCCTCCGCCGCTTGCCCGACGTGCTCCTGGTCCTGATCCCGCTGCTGCTCGCCGTCCTGTTCACCGCCGCGACGGCGGTGCTGCTCGGCGTGCAGCTCAACTTCGCGAACGTGATCGTCCTGCCGCTCCTTCTCGGCCTCGGCGTCAGCGGCGCGATCCACGTCGTGCTCCGAGCCCGCCAGAGCGGGTCCTCGGAGAACCTCGAGCGGACCAGCACGCCGCGCGCGGTGCTGTTCAGCGCGCTCACCACCATCGCGTCCTTCGGCTCGCTCGCCGTCTCGGACCATCGGGGGCTTGCCAGCATGGGTCTCCTGCTCACCATCGCGATCCTCTGGAGCCTGGTCTGCACCCTCGTGGTGCTGCCCAACCTCCTGGCGCTCCGCCGTCCGCGCGGAGGACCATCATGAAGGTCGCGATGCTCGCCGCCGGCGTCGGCTCCAGGCTCGAGCGCGGGCGGGACGCGCCACCCAAGGTCCTGCTCCGGTTCGCCGGCCGGAGCCTCCTCGAGCGCCACCTCCGGATGCTCGGCAGCTTCGGCCTCGACGACGTGACCATCGCGACCGGGCACCGCGCGGGGCTGATCCGGGCCGAGCTCGCGCGCCTCGGCGCCGGCCCGGGCGTGCGGACCCGCTACAACCCGGCCTACGCGCGGAGCAGCCTGTGCTCGCTCTGGACCCTGCGCGAGGTCTTCCGCGCCGGCGAGCCGGTGCTCTACATGGACGCCGACGTGCTCTACGACCGGCGGATGCTGGAGCGCCTGCTCGATGCGCCGGAGGAGGACGCGCTGCTGATCGACCGGGACGTCGAGCCGGGCGAGGATCCGATCAAGGTCGGGATGCGCGGCGCCCGGATCGTGGACTTCCACAAGCGCCTCACGGTGCCGTGCGATCACTGGGCGGAGTGGGTCGGCTTCATGCGCTTCGGACCGGCCGCCGCCAAGGCCCTCGCCCGCCATCTCGACGCGTTCGTCGCGCACGGACGGACCGGGGTGATCTATGAAGAGCCGATGCGCGCGACGATCCTGGAGCGCGCGACCTTCGCGACGGTCGACATCACCGGGCTGCCCTGGATCGAAATCGACTTTCCAGAGGACCTCGAGCGTGCGAAGGAGAACATCTTCCCGGAGCTGCAACCCCTGAATGATGGCTGACCCGCCCTACGACCAGCGCCTCGCGCGCGCACTGGTCCGCCCGCTCCGCCACAGCCCGGTGACGCCCAATGCGGTCACGGCCTCGAGCCTGGTGGTCGGGCTCGGCGCCGCGCTCGCCTACGCGGCCGGCGGGTGGCTGGTCCATCTCGGCGCGCTCCTCTTCATGCTCGCGTTCCTGCTCGACCACGCCGACGGCGAGCTGGCGCGGATGACCGGGCGGACCAGCCTGTTCGGCCACTACTTCGACCTCGCCGCCGGGGGCATGGTGCTGATCGCGCTGTTCATCGGCATGGGGGTCGGCATGAGCCCTGGCACGCTCGGCGGCCACGCCCGCGTGCTCGGCGCGCTCGCGGGGATCTCGATCGCGCTGATCTTCATCCTCAGGCTCGAGCTCGAGCGGCGCAACGGCAAGGAGGCGACCCGGCAGCCGGCCTGGACCGGCTTCGAGCTCGAGGACGTGCTCTACCTGCTCGGGCCGGTCACCTGGCTCGGCGCGCTCGAGCCGTTCCTGCTGCTGGCCGGCATCGGCGCACCGCTCTACGCTCTCCACGTGGTCTGGACCTGCCGTCGCCTCCTCCCCTCGCGGAGCGGCTCGTGACCACGCTGGTCACCGGCGGGACCGGCTTCATCGGCTCGGCGGTGGTGCGGGCGCTGCTCGCGCGTGGTGAGGCGGTGCGGGCGCTGGTGCGGCCGGGATACGCGTCCGACAACCTCGCCGGGCTCGAGGTCGAGCTGGCCTCGGGCGACCTCGCCGAGCCCGCCACCCTCGCCGGCGCCTGCCGCGGCTGCCGCCGCGTGTACCACGTCGCGGCCGACTACCGGCTCTGGGTCCCGGACCCCGAGCGGCTGTTCCGGGTCAACGTGGCAGGCACGGAGGCGCTGCTGCTCGCCGCGGCCGAGGCCGGGGTCGAGCAGATCCTCTACACCAGCAGCGTCGCCGCCCTCGGCCTCCGGCCGGACGGTGGTGAGGCCGACGAGGCGACCGAAGCGCGCCAGGGCGACCTGATCGGGCCGTACAAGCGCTCCAAGCATCAGGCCGAGCAGCGGGTGCTGGCCCTGATCCGCGAGCGCGGCCTGCCGGTCGTCATCGCCAACCCCTCGACCCCGATCGGGCCGCGCGACGTGCGGCCGACCCCGACCGGTCGGATGGTGCTCGAGGCGGCGCGCGGGCGCATGCCGGCCTACGTCGACACCGGGCTGAACGTGGTCCACGTCGACGACGTCGCGGCCGGCCACCTGCTCGCGATGGACCGGGGCCGGATCGGCGAGCGCTACATCCTGGGCGGCGACAACCTCACGCTCGGGCGGATCCTCGAGATCATCGCGCGCCTCGTCGGCCGGCGGCCGCCGAAGATTCGCCTGCCGGCGGGTGCGGTTCTGCCGCTCGCCCATCTGAGCGAGGCCTGGACCCGGCTGACCAGCCGGGGCGAGCCGCTGGTGACCGTCGACGGCGTCCGGATGAGCCGGAAGCGCATGTTCTTCACCTCCGCCAAGGCGGAGCGCGAGCTCGGCTACGTGCACCGGCCGGCCGAGCAGGCGCTCGCGGATGCGGTCGCCTGGTTCCGGGCCCGCGGCCTGGTGGCCTGACGTTGCGGACCGTCACCGCCGTCGCGTGGTTCCTCGGGCTCGGCCTGATCGTGCTGCTGGTGGTGCATTACGGCGCGGCATCGCTCGGGCATGCGCTGGCGGTCGCCGGAGCCGGGATGCTGCTGGCGCCCCTCGCCCACCTGCCGAGCCTGATGATCGACGCCCTCGGCTGGTGGCGCCTGCTGCCCGACGACGGCGGCCGTCCCGCCTACCGCTGGCTGCTGCTCTACCGCTGGGTCGGGGTCGCGGTGAACGGCACGCTGCCGGTCGCCCAGGTCGGCGGCGAGGTGATCCGCGCCCGGCTGGCGGCCCAGAGCGGCCTGTCCGGCGCAGATGCCGGAGCCAGCGTGGTGGTCGACCTGACCCTCGGGCTGATGACCCAGATCCTGTTCGCGCTGATCGGCCTCGCCTTTCTGATCGGCCACGGCGCGACGCCGGTCGGGCTCGGCGCGCTCGCCTTCGCCCTGCTCGCGCTCGCGGGCATGGTCGCGGCCTTCGCGACTGCCCAGGCACGGGGCGTGTTCCGTAAGCTCGCCCGCCCGATCGCCCGCTCGATCGGCGGCCGTGGCTGGCGCGACCTCGCCGGCGGCGCTTCGGCCCTCGACGGCGCGATCGCGGAGGTCTGGCGGCAGCCGCGCCGGGTCGCCGAGGCGGCGCTGCTCCGCTTCGCCGGCTGGGTGGTGGGCAGTGCGGAGCTCTGGGTCGCGTTCTGGCTCCTCGGCCAGCCCATCGACCTCGCGGAGGCGATCGCGCTCGAAGCCACGGCCCAGGTGGTGCGCAGCGCCGCCTTCGTGATCCCGGGCGGCCTCGGCGCGCAGGAAGGCGGCCTCGTGCTCGCGGGCTCCTGGCTCGGCCTGCCTCCCGACATCACGCTCGCCGCCGCGCTGATCAAGCGGGCGCGCGAGATCATCCTCGGCGTCGGCGGCCTGGTCCTCTGGTCGCTGATCGAGGGGACGCGCTCGGTCAACGCGCAGAAGGGCTGAGGTCGGCGCTGGCCCCGCGGCGGCGTGGCAGCGAAGGACACCGTCCCCCAGTTGATCCCAGGTCCGCTCTGTGATCCTGTTCGGCTCAACGAAGCTTCGAGCACGGCGGGGAGGAAACGCCCATGGACATGCCGCCGCTCCGCGTGGTCCTCGCTCAGCCGCGCGGCTTCTGCGCCGGGGTCGAACGAGCGATCGCGATCGTCGAGCGCGCCCTGGAGCGCTACGGCGCGCCGGTCTACGTGCGCCACGAGATCGTCCACAACCGGCACGTGGTGCAGGATCTCGAGAGCAAGGGCGCGCGCTTCGTCAAGGAGGTCGACGAGATCCCCGAAGGGGCGATCACGGTGTTCAGCGCGCACGGCGTCTCGGCGCGGGTCGAGCGCGCCGGGAGGGACCGCGGCCTGTCGGTCATCGATGCCGCCTGCCCCCTGGTCACCAAGGTCCACAAGGAGGGCCAGCGCTACGCCGCGCGCGGCTTCGACGTGGTGCTGATCGGCCACGCCGGGCACCCTGAGGTGGAAGGCACCATGGGCCGGATCGACGGCACGGTCCACCTGATCTCGGAGGCCGCCGAGGTCGACCGCCTCGAGCCCAGGGACCCCGCGAAGCTCGCCTTCGTCACCCAGACGACACTCAGCGTCGACGACACCCGGGACGTGATCCAGGCGCTCCGCCGCCGCTTCCCGGCGATCGTCGGGCCCGATACCCGGGACATCTGCTACGCCACCCAGAACCGCCAGAGCGCGGTCCGGGCGCTCGCCACCGAGGTCGACCTGATCCTGGTGGTCGGCGCCGGCAACAGCTCGAACTCCAACCGGCTGCGCGAGATCGGCGCCGCGACCGGAACCCCGAGCCACCTGGTCGGCAGCGCGGACGCCCTGGAGCTCGAATGGCTGGAGGGGGTGCGCTCTATCGGCATCACCGCAGGTGCATCCGCACCGGAAAGCCTCGTCCAGGGATTGATCGACCGCCTCCGGACCCACTATGCCGTGAGCGTCGAAACGCTCGCGGGGATCGTCGAGAACGTCCAGTTCCGGCTGCCCGACGAGCTCGCTGAGCGCGCCCCGGTTTCGGCCGCTCGTTAGGAAGGACAAGGATGGGCATTCCGCTCCGCCAGCAGGTCAAGATCGGCGCCTATCTCCTCAAGCAGCGCGTGCTCGGCCGCGACAAGTACCCCCTGGTCCTGATGCTCGAGCCGCTGTTCCGCTGCAATCTGGCCTGCGCCGGCTGCGGCAAGATCGACTACCCGAAGCCGATCCTGGACCGACGGCTCTCGGTCCAGGAGTGCCTCGACGCGGTCGACGAGTGCGGCGCGCCGGTGGTCTCGATCCCGGGCGGCGAGCCCCTGATCCACAAGGACATCGGCGCCATCGTCCGGGGCATCGTCGCGCGGCGGAAGTTCGTCTACCTCTGCACCAACGCGCTCCTGGTCGAGAAGAAGATCGACCTGTTCGAGTCGTCGCCCTACCTCTGCTTCTCGATCCATCTCGACGGGCTGAAGGAGCACCACGACCGCTCGGTCTGCCGGAGCGGCGTGTTCGAGCGGGCGATCGGGGCGATCCGCCTGCTCCGCGCACGCGGCCACCGGGTCAGCGTCAACGCCACCCTGTTCGACGGCGTCGCGCCCGACGAGGTCGCGGCCTTCCTCGACCACGTCTCGCACGACCTCGACGTCGAGGGGATCACGGTCTCGCCCGGCTACGCCTACGAGCGGGCGCCGGACCAGGCGCACTTCCTCAACCGCCGGAAGACCAAGCAGCTGTTCCGGGACGTCTTCTCGCGCGGTCGGGGACGGTCGTGGAAGCTCAACCACTCGCCGCTCTACCTCGACTTCCTGGCCGGCAACCAGGAGTACCGCTGCACGCCCTGGGGCAACCCGACCCGGAACATCTTCGGCTGGCAGCGCCCCTGCTACCTGCTCGGCGAGGGCTACGCCCGGACCTTCAAGGAGCTGATGGAGACCACGGAGTGGGAGCGGTACGGCACCGGCGCCTACGAGAAGTGTGCCGACTGCATGGCCCACTGCGGCTACGAGCCGACCGCCGTGGCGGACACCTTCCGCCACCCGCTGAAGGCGCTCCGCGTCGCCCGGCGCGGCCCACGGCTCGATGGGCCCATGGCGCCCGAGATCCCGCTCGAGGCCCAGCGCCCCGCCGAGTTCGTGTTCGAGGACCTGGTCCAGGATGCGGTCGAGCCGTCACGGCAGGCCGAGGTCCGGGCCCGGCATGGCAGCCACGCAGCGTAGCGACGCGAGGCCGCGCCGGCTGCTTCGGGCGAGGCGGAGAAGGTCGGCGATCTCCGAGGGGCGGGCGCGCAGACCGCGAAGCAGGCCCGGGAAGTCGGTCGCGCCATCCTGGGACAGAGCGCTGAGTGCCACCCCGGGCAGCCG
>DASUSF010000105.1:0-4018 GCA_036375275.1 Geminicoccaceae bacterium
TCCGGAAGATCTCCGTGATCCGGGCGATGTCGTCCGCGACCACGCCGTCGATCGTGACCGGCGCCCGACGGCGGCGGAGGTTCATCGGCAGGTGGTGGCGGAGCGCCTGGAAGCCCGCGTGCATCTCGGCGGCGACCGCCCGGGCCTCCGCCCGCGCCGCGCGGTCCTCGGGCCAGAGCCCTGCCCCGGGTGCGAGCTCGGCCGCATACTCGATGATCGCGAGCGATTCCGGGATGACGAGGTCGCCGTGGATCAGCACGGGCACGCGCCCGCTCGGCGATCGCCGGCGGAGCTCGTCCCCGGACTCCGGCGTCGACAGCCGGACCAGAATCTCCTCGAAGGCGAGCCCGGAGAGCTTCAGCGCAATCCAGGCGCGGAGCGACCAGGACGAGTAGTTCTTGTTGCCGATCACCAGGACCGGCGATGCGCCGTCACTCACTTCGGGCTGCCGCTCACGCCCACGCTCTCGGTGCCGATCGGATCCTCAACGCCCTTCTCCGGCTTCTCCGCCTTCGGCTCGAGCTTCAGGGACGCGGAGTTCATGCAGTAGCGCTTGCCGGTCGGCTCGGGCCCGTCGTCGAAGACGTGGCCGAGATGAGCGTCGCAGCGGCTGCACAGCACCTCGGTCCTGGCCATGAACCAGCCCATGTCGCTCGCGGTCGCGACCGCGCCCTCGTCGATCGGCGCATAGAAGCTCGGCCAGCCCGTGCCGGAATCGAACTTGGTCCCGCTGTCGAACAGCGGCTGCCCGCAGCAGATGCAGCTGTAGATCCCGGGCGTCTTGGTCGCGTGGTACTCGTTCGCGAACGGCCGCTCGGTGCCCTTCCGCCGGGTCACCTTGTACTGCTCCGGCGTCAGCTGCCGGCGCCAGTCCTCGTCGCTCTTCACGATCTTCGCCATGAGCCCGCCCGTGCCTGCTGTGGTGGCTTCACGGCTGAAATAGGTGGGCGGCGCTCGACGGTAAAGGCTCGCCGTCGCCGCGCACGGCGCGAGCCGGCGTCCCCGGTCAGGCAGGCATGGGCACGAGCAGCACGGGGCAGGGCGCCGCGCGGAGGATGTCCCGGGAGGTGCTGCCGAAGACCATCTCGCCGAGCACGGTGCGGTTCCGATGGCCGGCGACGATCAGCCCGGCTCCGAGCCGCTTCGCCTCCTCGACGACCTTCTCCCCGGGCACCCCGGCGAGCTGCAGCGCGGTCGCCTCCAGCCCCTCGCGGTCGAGCATCGCCCTGGTGGCCCCGAGATCCGCGTGCTGCTCGCGGGCGCGCTCCGCCTCCATCGCCCGGTCGTACGCGTAGCCGACCTCGGGGTCGTCCGCCGAGGTCCCGGCCGCCATGTCCTTGGGCATGCCGACGAACTCCTGGTCGGCGACCGCGACCACGTGGATCAGATAGAGCTTCGCGGACAGCGCCCGGGCATGCGCCGTCGCGATCTCGATCAGGTGACGGTCGGCGTCGGCGAGTTCGAGCGCGACCAGGATCGGCCCGGTCTGGTTCATCGATCCGCTCCCAGTGCAGGAAAGGGCCTTGCGGTCGGCACGATCCGCGGATCCGCGCCATAGTTGACGGTCAGGCCGGACCGTACCACATGCTGGGCGCTCGACCAGGGCCGTCGGCGAGGAGGGAAGCGTCATGACCGGGTGCATCGTCGGCTGGAGCCACACGCCGTTCGGCAAGCAGGCGGGCGAGGACGTCGAGAGCCTGATCGTCAAGGTGGCGGGCGACGCGCTCGCCGATGCCGGGATCGGGCCGGACGAGGTCGACGAGATCGTGGTCGGCCATTTCAATGGCGGGTTCGCGCCGCAGGAGTTCACGAGCTCGCTGGTCCTGCAGAGCGACGACCGCCTGCGCTTCAAGCCCGCGACCCGGGTCGAGAACGCCTGCGCCACCGGCTCGGCGGCGATCCACCAGGGGCTGCGGGCGATCGCGGCGCGCGAGGCGCGCTTCGTCCTGGTGGTGGGGGTCGAGAAGATGACCGACCTCACCGGCCCCGAGATCGCGAAGACCCTGATCAAGGCCGCCTACCTCAAGGAGGAGGGCGCGATCGAGGGCGGCTTCGCCGGCGTCTTCGGCCAGATCGCGCAGCGCTACTTTCAGGAGCACGGCGACCAGTCCGACGCGCTCGCCCACATCGCGGCCAAGAACCACGAGAACGGGGTCCGGAACCCGCTCGCCCAGCTCCGGAAGGACCTCGGGGTGGAGTTCTGCCGCACGGTCTCGGACAAGAACCCGCTGGTCGCCGGGCCGCTCAAGCGGACCGACTGCTCGCTGGTCTCGGACGGCGCCGCGGCGCTGGTGCTTGCCGACGTCGAGACCGCGCTCGGCATGGACAAGGCCGTGGTCTTCCGGAGCGCCAGCCACGTCAGCGACTTCCTGCCGATGAGCAAGCGCGAGATCACCCGCTTCGAGGGCTGCGGCGAAGCCTGGCAGCGGGCGCTCGCGAAGGCGCGGGTCGCGCTCGACGACCTCGACTTCGTCGAGACCCACGACTGCTTCACCATCGCCGAGCTGATCGAGTACGAGGCCATGGGCCTGACCCCGCCCGGGCAGGGTGCGCGGGCTGCTCTCGAGGGCTGGACCCGGAAGGACGGCCGGCTGCCGGTCAACCCGTCCGGCGGGCTCAAGTCCAAGGGCCACCCGATCGGCGCCACCGGCGTCTCGATGCACGTGCTGACCGCGATGCAGCTCACCGGCGCGGCGGGCGAGATGCAGATCCCGGGCGCGAGGCTCGCGGGCATCTTCAACATGGGCGGCGCCGCGGTCGCCAACTACGTCTCGATCCTCGAGCCGCTCCGCTGACGCGGCGGGACGGCGGCATGAGCGGGCCGATCTGCGTCACCTGTGGGACCCAGTTCGACGCGGCCGAGCCGCCGGAGACCTGCCCGATCTGCGCCGACGAGCGGCAGTACGTCGGCTGGGGCGGGCAGGAGTGGATCACGCTCGAGCGGCTCCGGAACGAGCACCGGATCGCGTTCCGGGACCAGGGCGACGGCCTGCTCGGGATCGTCGCCGAGCCCAAGTTCGCGATCGGCCAGCGGGCGCTCCTGGTGCCGGACTTCGGACCAGGAGCCGGCAATCGGAACCTGCTCTGGGACTGCATCAGCCTGATCGACGACGCGACGGTTCGGATCGTCGACGCCCTCGGCGGCCTCGCCGGGATCGCGATCTCGCACCCGCACTACTACACCACGATGGTGGAGTGGAGCCGGGCGTTCGGGGGCGTGCCGATCTACATCCATAGCCACGAGCGCCCATGGGTGATGCGACCGGACCCGGCGATCGTGTTCTGGGAGGGCGAGACCCTCGATCTCGGCGGCGGCCTGACCCTGATCCGGCTCGGCGGCCACTTCCCGGGCGCGCAGGTGCTGCACCGGGCGGCGGGGGCGGGCGGCAGGAGCGCGCTCCTCGCCGGCGACATCCTGCAGGTCGTCCCGGACCGCCGCTGGGTGAGCTTCATGTACAGCTATCCGAACTACGTCCCGCTCTCGGCGGCGAGCGTCCGGCGCATGGTCGACGCGCTCGAGCCGTACCCCTTCGAGACGGTCCACGGCGCCTTCATGGACGCGATCGTGACGGCGGACGGCAAGGCGGCGGTGCGCCGCTCGGCGGAACGCTACCTCCGCGCGCTGGAGGTCGAGCGGTAGGCAGGTCGGGGACGAGCGGGCCCCTGGGATGAGCGATCTGCCGGTCGCGGTCCGGCGTGCCCGCGCCGCGACCGCCGCCGTCTTCTTCCTGAACGGCTTCGGGTTCGCCAACTGGGTGCCGCGCCTCGCCGAGGTCAAGGCGCGGGTCGGGCTCGACGAGGCCGGCTTCGGCCTCACCCTCCTGATGCTCGCGATCGGCGCGCTGGTCGCGATGCCGGCGGTCGGCGCGGCCGTCGGCCGCTACGGCTCCAGGCGCCCGACGGCGGCGAGCCTGCTCCTGTTCATGCTGGCGCCGGTGGCGTGGTCGCTCGCGCCCGGCCCGGTCCTCCTCGGCCTCGGCTTCCTCGCGATCGGCGCGATGGCGGGGGCGCTCGACGT
>DASUSF010000106.1:0-25488 GCA_036375275.1 Geminicoccaceae bacterium
GTCGAGATAGACCTGGCCGCCGTGCGCGTGGATGACCTCGCAGATCTCGCGGATCGTCTCCTCGAACACGCCGTGGGTCGAGGGATAGGTGATCATCAGTGCGGCGAGCCGCCCCGCATGGGCGGCGGCCTTGCCGCGCAGGTCCTCGAGGTCGACGTTGCCGCGCTCGTCGCAGCCGACCACCACGACCTGGAGGCCGGCCATGATCGCGCTCGCCGGGTTGGTGCCGTGCGCCGAGGATGGGATCAGGCAGACGTCGCGGTGGCCTTCGCCGCGCTCCTCGTGGTGGCGGCGGATCACCAGGAGGCCGGTGTACTCGCCCTGGCTGCCGGCGTTGGGCTGCAAGGAGAGGGCGTCGAAGCCGGTGATCTCGGCGAGCCAGCCCTCCAGCTGCTCGAACAGCGCCGAGTAGCCCTCGGCCTGGTCCCGGGGCGCGAACGGATGGACGCCCGCGAACTCCGGCCAGGTGATCGGCAGCATCTCGGCGGCCGCGTTGAGCTTCATGGTGCAGGAGCCGAGCGGGATCATCGACCGGTCGAGTGCCAGGTCCTTCTCCTGCAGGCGCCGCATGTAGCGGGTCATCTCGGTCTCGCCATGGTAGAGGCTGAAGACCGGATGGGTGAGGTACGGGCTCTGCCGGCGGAGCGCCTCCGGGACATGCTCGCCCGCTCCGGCATCGAGCTCCGCGAGGTCGGCTGGCCCGCCACCGAAGCAGGGCAGCAGCCGCTCGACGTCTTCGCGCCGCGTCGTCTCGTCGAGCGACAGCCCGACGTGGTCGTCGTCCACCGGGCGGAGGTTGATCCCCGCCTCGAGCGCCCTCGCGAGAATCTCGCGCGCGCGGCCCGGGACCCGCACCGTCAGGGTGTCGAAGAAGCCTCGGTTGACCAGCTCCGCGTCGCGCGAGCGGAGGCCGCGCGCGACCATCGCGGTCAGGTGGTGGACCCGCCGCGCGATCCGCTCGATGCCCTTCGGCCCGTGCCATGCCGCGTAGAAGCCGGCCATGACCGCGAGCAGGACCTGCGCCGTGCAGATGTTCGAGGTCGCCTTCTCGCGCCGGATGTGCTGCTCGCGGGTCTGCAGCGCCATGCGGAACGCGGTCTCGCCGCGCCGGTCGACCGAGACCCCGATGATCCGCCCCGGCAGCACCCGCTTGTGCGCCTCGCGGGCAGCCAGGAAGGCCGCGTGCGGGCCGCCGTAGCCCATCGGCACCCCGAAGCGCTGGGCGCTGCCGATCGCGACGTCGGCGCCGAACTCGCCCGGCGGCGTCAGCAGGGTGAGCGCGAGCAGGTCGGTCGCGACGATCGCGAGCGCGCCGGCCGCGTGCAGTCGCTCGACCACGGGCCGGAACTCGCGAATCTCGCCGCTCGAGCCCGGGTAGTGCAGGAGGGCTCCGAACGCCTCGTGGCGCTCGAGCTCGGTGAACGGGTCCCCGACCACCACTTCGATGCCGAAGCCGCGCGCCCGGGTCCGGATCACCGCGAGGGTCTGCGGGTGGCAGTCGGCGTCGACGAAGAAGGTCTCGCTCTTCTGGCGGCTCACCCGCCGCGCCATGGCCATCGCCTCGGCGGCCGCGGTCGCCTCGTCGAGCAGCGAGGCGTTGGCCAGCTCGAGCCCGGTGAGGTCGCTCACCATCTGCTGGTAGTTGATCAGCGCCTCCAGCCGGCCCTGGCTGACCTCCGCCTGGTAGGGGGTGTAGGCGGTGTACCAGCCCGGGTTCTCGAGCACGTTCCGCTGGATGACCGGCGGCGTGATGGTGTCGTAGTAGCCCATCCCGATCATGGAAGTGAGGACGCGGTTCCGCCGCGCGATCTCGCGCAGGTTTTCCAGCATCTCGGCCTCGGTCCGGGGTGGCGGCAGGTCGAGCCCGCGTCCGCTCCGGATCTGGCTCGGCATCGCGCGGTCGATCAGCTCGTCGAGCGTGTCCATCCCGAGCTCGTCGAGCATGGCCCGGATCTGGTTGGGGCCGGGCCCCAGGTGCCGGCGCAGGAACTCGTCCCGCCCCTCGAGCTCGTCGAGCTTCATCCGCCGCTCCGTCATCCGTTGGTCCTCTTGCTTGGTGTCCGGTCGCGCGAGAGGCGAGCTCAGTCCAGGGTCGCGAGATAGGCCCGGTAGGCGGCGCCATCCATGAGCTGGTCGAGCGCGCCCGGCTCGTCGACCCGGATCTTCACGAACCAGCCCTCGGCCTCGGCGCCGCTGTTGACGAGCGCGGGATCGGCATCGAGCGCGCCGTTGGTCTCGACCACCTCGCCCGCGACCGGCGCGTAGATGTCGCTCGCCGCCTTGACGCTCTCCACCACGGCCATGGCGTCGCCGCTCGCGAGCTGTCGCCCGACCTCGGGCAGCTCGACGAAGACGATGTCGCCGAGCTGCTCCTGGGCGTGGTCGCTGATCCCCACCGTGGCGATACCGTCGTCGCCGAGGCGGACCCACTCGTGCTCCTTGGTGTATCGGGCGTCGCTCATGCTCGGATGCTCCGTCAGCGCTTGTAGTTGTGGGGGACGAAGGGCAGGTCGGCGACCGTCGCGGGGTACGGCCGGCCGCGCACCACCAGCTGGACCCGACTGCCGCTGGCGGCGAGGCGCCGGTCGACGTAGCCGAGCGCGACGGGTCCGCCCACGGTCGGGCCGAAGCCGCCCGAGGTGATCCGCCCGACCCGCGCGCCGTCCTCGTCCTGGATCTCGGCGCCCTCGCGTGCCGGCGCCCGGCCGTCGGGACGGATCCCGACCAGGCGCCGCGGCGGGCCGTCCGCGAGCTGCTTCAGGATCACGGCGTCGCCCGGGAAGCCGCCGTCGGCCCGCCGGCGCTTCTGGATGGTCCAGGTCAGGCCCGCCTCGACCGGGGTCGTCTCGGGGGTCAGGTCGTGACCATAGAGGGAGAGACCGGCCTCGAGGCGGAGCGAGTCGCGCGCGCCCAGCCCCGCTGGGGCGACCTCCTCCTCCTCGAGCAGGCGCCGGGCGAGCGCCTCGGCCCGGCCCGCCGGCACCGAGATCTCGAACCCGTCCTCGCCGGTGTAGCCCGAGCGCGAGATCCGGCAGGAGATCCCCGCCACCATGGATTCGCCGCTGCTCATGAAGGTGAGGTCGGCGGAGGCGGGTGCGAGCCGGAACATCACATCGGCCGCCCGTGGGCCCTGAAGGGCCAGGAGGGCCCGGTCCTCCAGCGGCTCGACCGAGCAGTCCGGCTCGAGCGCCTGCTTCATGTAGGCCACGTCGTGCTCGCGCCGCGCCGCGTTGACGACGATGAACAGGCCTTCCCTGACCCGGCCGATGATCAGGTCGTCGAGGATCCCGCCGTCGTCGTTGGTCAGCACCGTGTAGCGCTGGCGCTCCAGCCCGAGGGCCTGGAGATCGGCCGGGACGAGACGCTCGACGACCTCCGGCGCCCGCGCGCCACGGACAATCACCTGGCCCATGTGCGACACGTCGAACAATGCCGCGGCTTCGCGGCAGTGCTGGTGCTCGTGCATGATGCCCGAGGGGTATTGGACCGGCAGCATCCATCCGGCGAAATCCACCAGCTTCCCGCCGAGCTCCCGGTGCAGGTCGTAGAGCGGGGTCTTTGCCGGCTCCTGGCCTGGCGACTCCTGGGGGACCGAAGGCTCCGTCATTGCCCGGGCTCCTGGCGAGGACCGACCGGGCACCGGTGGCGCCCGCCCTTAGCCCCCTCTGTCCCGAACCTGAGAGATTGGGTGCCGGAGGCCTCCGCCGCCGGCACCGTTCCCCTTCGGTGGGGCGCGCGGCCTCGGCCGTTCGCCCGCTCTCCAGAGTGCCATCCCCCCGCGGTCCGGATGCCTGAGAGTTTCCGGGGCGGTTGCTCCTTCGGCGCCGCCCGCGACGGGGCGGTCTCTCCCACGGGGTTCGATTGGCGATGTCGGTTCAACAGTAGACGACGGCCGCGCCGGGTCAAGCGCGCGGCGCTCCGCGGCGCGCGCCAGGGGCCCGCCGTAGAGGCGCCCGCCGTCGGCGGTCTTGCGGTGAAGGCCGCCGAGTGCTGAAACGGCAGCCCCGGCGAGAGGAGCACGAGATGGCGCGCCACGACCAGACCTTCTTCCAGGCGGACCTCGAAGCGGTCGATCCGGAGCTCGCCGCGGCGGTCGGCAGCGAACTCCACCGCCAGCAGACCCAGATCGAGCTGATCGCGTCCGAAAACATCGTCTCGCGGGCGGTGCTCGAGGCCCAGGGCTCGGTGCTGACCAACAAATACGCCGAGGGCTACCCCGGCCGGCGGTACTATGGCGGCTGCGAGTACGTCGACGTCGCCGAACGGCTGGCGATCGAGCGTGCCAAGCGGCTGTTCGGGGCCGGGTTCGCCAACGTTCAGCCACATTCCGGCGCTCAGGCCAATGGCGCGGTCAAGCTCGCGCTCCTCAGGCCCGGCGACACCATCCTCGGCATGTCGCTCGACGCCGGCGGACATCTCACCCACGGCGCCAAGCCGGCCCTGAGCGGGAAGTGGTTCCGGGCGGTCCAGTACGGCGTGCGCAGGGCCGACGGCCTGATCGACTTCGACGAGGTCGAGCGGCTGGCGCACGAGCAGCGGCCGCAGATGATCATCGCCGGCGCCTCGGCCTACTCGCGGATCATCGACTTTGGCCGCTTCCGCCAGATCGCCGACGCCGTCGGCGCCTATCTCCTGGTCGACATGGCGCACATCGCGGGCCTGGTGGCGACCGGGCTGCACCCGTCGCCGCTGCCCCACGCCCACGTCACCACCACCACGACCCACAAGACCCTCCGCGGGCCGCGCGGCGGCCTGATCCTGACCAACGACGAGGCGATCGCCAAGAAGATCAACTCCGCGGTCTTCCCCGGCCTCCAGGGCGGGCCGCTGATGCACGTGATCGCGGCCAAGGCGGTCGCGTTCAAGGAGGCGCTGGAGCCCGGGTTCCGCAGCTACTCGGAGCGGGTGGTGGCGAACGCCCGGGCGCTCGCCGAGGTCATGACCGAGCGGGGCTGCGAGATCGTGTCCGGCGGCACCGACAACCACCTCATGCTGGTCGACCTGCGGCCGAAGAGGGTGAGCGGCCGGGATGCCGAGCAGGCGCTGGAGCGGGCAGGGATCACCTGCAACAAGAACGGCGTCCCCTTCGATCCGGAGCCGCCCGCGGTCACCTCGGGAGTCCGCCTCGGCACGCCTACCGGAACCACCCGCGGCTTCGGGATCGAGGAGTTCCGGACCGTCGGCCACCTGATCAGCGACGTGCTCGACGCCCTCGGCGCGGGCGACCCCGCATCGGTCGAGCGCGAGGTCAAGGCCCGGGTCGAGGAGCTCTGCGCCCGCTTCCCGATTTACGGCTGACGACCGTCTGCCCGAGCGGAGGCGGTATCGGCGGGGCTGTCTCACCGGCGCCGTGATCGCGCCACCATCAGTTCCAGCCCTGGAGTTCGCGGCGGATGATGCCGGCGAGCAGATCGATGTGGTCGGGCTGGTCGTTGAGGCAGGGAATGAAGGCGAACCGCTCGCCGCCGTGCTCCTCGAACGCCTCCCGGCCGCCGATCGCGATCTCCTCGAGGGTCTCGACGCAGTCGGCGCTGAAGCCGGGCGTGATCACCGCGATCCGCTTCACCCCCGCGGAAGCCAGCTGCTTGATCGTCTCGTCGGTGTAGGGCTGGAGCCATTCCTCCGAGCCGAACCGGGACTGGAAGGTCAGCCGGAAGCGCCGTTCGTCCCACCCGAGCCGCTCCCGGACCAGGCGCGCTGTCTTGCAGCAGTGGCAGTGATACGGGTCGCCGAGCAGGAGGTAGCGTTTGGGCAGGCCGTGGAACGAGGCGAGGACGACCTCGGGCTCGAAGTCCAGCCTTCCGATCCCGTCCTCGATCGAGCGCGCGATCGCCTCGATGTAGCCGGGGTGGTCGTGATAGGGGCCGACGGTCCGGATCGCCGGCTGCCAGCGCTCCTCCATCAAGGCCCGGAACGCCTGATCGTAAGCGGTCGCGGTCGTCGGGGCGGCGTACTGCGGATAGAGCGCGAACATCAGGAGCCGGGTGCAGCCGGCCTCGATCAGGCGGCGCACCACGGCGGCGGTGGAGGGGTTGCCATAGCGCATCGCCCAGTCCACCACGACCCGCCCGTCCGCTCCCGATGCTTCGAGCGCGGCGCCGATCTTCGCCGCCTGCGCGCGCGTGATGGTGCGGAGCGGTGACTCGTCGAGATCGCGGTTCCAGATCGAGCGGTACGCCTTGCCGCTCCGGAATGGCCGCGAGGTCAGGATGACGAGGTTGAGCAGCGGCTTCCACAGCAGCGGGTTGACGTCGATCACCCGCTTGTCGCTCAGGAACTCCTTGAGGTAGCGCCGCATCGGCCAGTAGGTGGTGGCATCCGGCGTGCCGAGGTTGAGCAGCAGGACGCCGATCTTCTCGGGCTTGAGGGGAGGGTGGTCGGCCGGCAGGTAGCCGCTCTCCCGCTCCGGCTCGCCGCTCGGCGCCGCCTGGACGATCGGGCTGGTGTGGCGGTGCGCGGCCGCGGGACGCTCGGCGAGATCGGTCACGGCGGGCCTCCGAGGCTGGTCGGCGGAAAACCTAGAACGATACGCCTTCCAGGACGAGCCGGATCAGCCATCGTCGTCGTCCGGCAGGCGGTGGTAGGATGCGCCACGGTCGTGAGGAGAGCCGTGATGAGCCCCGAGGATTTCGAGAAGACGCTCGACCGGGAGGTGCCGCCCCCCGACCTGCCGCCGCTGCTCCGTGCGCTCTGGCTCGAGGCGCGGGGCGACTGGGAGGCGGCGCACCGGATCGCGCAGGCGGACGAAGGATCGGACGGCGCCTGGGTGCACGCCTATCTGCATCGGGCGGAAGGCGATCTCGCCAACGCCGGCTACTGGTACCGGCGCGCGGGCCGGCCGGTCGAGAACGGCCCGCTCGAGGCCGAGCGCCGCGCGATCGCGGCCGAGCTTCTGGAGCACTGAGCGTGGCGCAGGCTCAGCCGCACGAGGGCTGGCCGCGGACGGTCGACGAATTCCAGGAGTGGCACGAACGCCAGCCGGACCGATGGGAGTTCATCGACGGCCAGCCCCGGTTGCCTCGACCGACCTCGCCGCCTGAAGGCAGCTTTCGGTCACGGTCGCGATGAGGAACCCGGCGTACTTGCTCGAGTAGCCGCCGCAGAGGTTGTCCGTCGTGTCGAACCTCTGCTGCCACGTGGTGTTGTGGCCCTTCGTCGTCCGTTGCTCCAGGAAGTGGCGATGATCCTGACGTGCGTCCTCGGCGATCCGCTTCGTCGGGATCAGGTAGACGTCGATTTCGTCCAGACGCCCTGGCTGACGCGGCGCCGCGAAGATGAGGTTCTCGACGTCCTCCAGGTCGATCGGTGCATTCGCGTCCGTGCCCTGCGTCGTGATGATCAAGACCCGTTCCATGTTGGTGGACAGGCGATGGCCGCGACCGTCTTGATCGCTATAGACGTGTCGCCGCGCATGGATGCGGCGGAGCGGCCGCCCGGCGTCGTCGAAGACTCTCAGCGCCAGGTTTCTCAGGACCTGGGTGTGCTCGCGTGCCACAGCGGTCTCCCGATCATCCGGGCCGAAGATCGCGCAATCCGGTTAACATTTGGTCGGTAGGAGATCAGAGTGCGCGCGCCTGGTCGCGTAGCACCGTCTTTTGCACCTTGCCGGTCGAGGTCTTGGGCAGGTCGGTGAAGACGATGGTCTTCGGGCACTTGAAGCCCGCGAGCAGCGAGCGGCAGTGCGCGATCAGCTCCTGCTCGCTGGCTTCGGCGCCGTCCCTGAGCGTGACGAAGGCGCACGGGCTCTCGCCCCAACGCTCGTCGGGTCGCGCCACGACCGCGGCCTCGAGCACCGCGGGGTGGCGGTACAACGCCCCCTCGATCTCGATCGAGGAGATGTTCTCGCCACCGGAGATGATGATGTCCTTGGCGCGGTCCTTGATCTCGACGTAGCCGTCCTCGTGCATCACGCCGAGGTCGCCGGTGTGGAACCAGCCGCCGGCGAACGCCGCCGCCGTCGCCTCCGGGTTCTTGAGGTAGCCCTTCATCACGTCGTGGCCGCGCATCATGATCTCGCCGATCGTCGCGCCGTCGCGCGGCACCGGGCGCATGCGGGCCGCGTCCATGACCTCGAGGCCCTCCAGGACCGGGTAGCGCACCCCCTGGCGGGCCAGCCGCCTCGCCTTCTCCTCCGGCGGGAGCGGATCCCAGCCCGGCTGCCAGGCGCACACGGTCGCCGGCCCGTAGACCTCGGTGAGGCCGTAGACGTGCGTGACCGCGATCCCGAGGTCACCCATCTTCTGCAGCACCGCGGCCGGCGGCGCGGAGGCCGCGGTCATCATCTTGATCCTATGATCGACCTCGCGGCGCTGTTCTGCGGTAGCGTTGATGATCATGCCCATCACCACCGGCGCGCCGCAGAGATGGTCGACTCCGTGCTCCGCGAACGCGTTCCAGATCGCCCCGCTCTCGACCCGGCGCAGGCACACGTGCGTGCCGGCCTGAAGGGTCACCGCCCAGGGGAAGCACCAGCCGTTGCAGTGGAACATCGGCAGCGTCCAGAGGTAGGTCGGGTGCATGCCCATGTCCCAGACCAGAATGTCGCCGACCGCGTTGAGGTAGGCGCCGCGGTGATGGGTCACGACGCCCTTCGGGCGGCCGGTGGTGCCCGACGTATAGCCGAGCGCGATCGCCTGCCATTCGTCCCGGGGGTAGATAGGCGCGAAGCCCGGATCACCCTCCAGCAGCAGGTCGTCGTAGGTCAGGTCGCCGAGCCGGTCACCCACGACATCGAACGCCGGGTCCAGCGCGTCGATCACCAGCGGCCGCACGGCCGCCCGCTCGAGAGCGTCGCGGACCACGCCCGAGAACTCCGGGTCGGTGAACAGGACCTTCGCCTCGCTGTGGTCGAGGATGTAGGCGATGGTATCGGCCTCGAGGCGGATGTTGAGCGCGTTGATCACCGCCCCCGCCATCGGCACGCCGAAGTGCACGTCGAGCATGGCCGGCACGTTGGGGAGCATCGCCGCGACCGTATCCCCCGGCTTCACCCCCCGCCGCCCGAGCGCCGAGGCAAGTCGCCGGCTGCGCTCACGGAGCCCGGCATAGGTCGAGCGCCACCCCCCGTGGACGACCGCCAGCCGGTCCGGGAACACGTCTGCGGTCCGCTCGAGGAAGCTGATCGGGGTCAGCGGCACGAAGTTGGCCGGGTTGCGGTCGAGACCCTGCTGATAGGGCGAGGTCTCTGGATGCTCGGCGAAGCGCATGACGGACATCCTCGATCCTGGGCGCGACCGGTCGGTTGATCTCCGCCGGACGGGCCTCATTTGGCAAAGAGTGAAATGCGAAAGCGGCGGGCGCGCAACCAACGCATCCAGCGGATCCAGCGAACGCTCGCGTTCGGCTCCTGGTGTCGCCGGCCCGATCCGCGCGCTCGCCCTGGTTCTCGCGGTCGGCGGCTGCGCCGGAACGCAGGCAGGCGGCTGGGAAGCCACCCCCGCCGGTCAGGCGTGCCATCAGGCCTACCGCGTGATCGACGAGGCCGTCGCACGTGCTGGCGTCCGTGACGCCGAGGCTCACCGCATCCCCGGCTTCCCGTTCCTCCGAACGAACCGCTTCCTGGCGTCCTTCGCGGACCCCGCCATGTCGGACCACGCGTACGATGCCTGGATCGGACGTATGGCAGACCTGGATAACGACGCCCGGACGGTGGAGCTGATGAACCTTTCGGCAGACAGGCGTCACGCCCTCGACGCGAGGCTGCGCGCCACCGGACGCGGCTGGGCCGACGCCGAGTCTGCCCTGCGTGGCTGTCCGGGCAGACTGCAGGTGGCGCATGACCGGAGCGGGCTGACCTCGGCTGCCCGGGTGCCTGACGACTATTCGGTGCTCGCCCGGTCCCTCGGGCTGTATCCGCTCGCGGCTGTTCCCGTGGCGCTCGGCTTCACCCGCTGGCGCAGGTTGAACCTGCCGGCGTTCGAGGTTCCGGTCGGCGAGGAGGCGGTCGGCGGTCGCCCGACGGTCTTCCAGCCCCGAGCGGCGGGCGATGGCGTCGCGGCGGAGGAGGTCCGCCGCCTGCTCGGCCGCGCGGCGGAGGCCGATCCGCTGGGCATCCCCGACCTTGGCGACAGCGACCTCCGGCGGCTCGCCGAAGCGTTCGCACCGACGCTTCTGGTCGATACGAGGAGCGCCGCCGACCGGATCGGCCACCCGTTCTGGCGTGAGGACGGCCTGCCGGGTGTCGATCCCGCGCGGCCCGTCGCCTTCGTCCGGCTGGAGCACGGCTGGTTCGAGGGCCGCCCGATCGCGCAGCTGGTCTACCTCTTCTGGTTCGACGCCCGTCCGCCCGAGGGCTGGATCGACCTCCTCGCCGGGCGGCTGGACGGCTTGGTCTGGCGGGTCAGCCTCGGGCACGACGGCCACCCGGTGATGTACGACACGATCCACGCCTGCGGCTGCTACCACCTGTTCTTCCCCGCACCGGGGGTGCATCTTCGCCCGCTCCCCGAGAACGACCCCGCCGATCCGCGGGACCCGGTGCTCGTGCCGGCGTCCGCCGGGTGGCAGGCGCCAGCCGAGCGGGCGCTCGTGAGGCTCGCGCCCGATTCCCACTACGTCACCGGGATCGGCGCGCTCGCGGGGGAAGCACGACCGGATGCCGAGACCGTCGCGTACCACCTGGTCATCGGGGATGAGCTGCCGGACCTCGCGCTGCGCTCGATGCCGCTGCCGGAAGGCGGGCGGAGGAGCCTCTATGGCCCGGACGGGATCGTGCCGGGCACCGAGCGCGGCGAGCGGGTGCTGCTCTGGCCGATGGGAATCCTGGAGCCCGGAGCGATGCGCCAGTGGGGCCGGCACCCCACGGCGTTCGTCGGCAGGCGCCATTTCGACGACCCCTACCTGATCGACCGGGCGTTCACCCGGTGAGGCGGTGGCTCCTTTTGGCGATCGGCCTTCTGATCTCCTGCCCGATCTGGGCGGCCACGCTGGACGAGGCGGAGGAGCTCTACCGGAGTGGCAACATGCTCGAGGCGGCCCGCCTCGCCCGGGCGAGCGGGACGACCGACGGGTTCGCCCTCGCCGCCAAGGCGGGCCTGGTCGACGCGGTCTATTTCGCGCCCGAGGACCACCGGGCGGACGCCCTCCAGGCTGCAGCCGACGATGCCGAACGGGCGCTCGAGATCGATCCCAACCACGTCGGCGCCATGCTCCGCCTCGCCATGGTGCTCGGCCACCTCGCCGAGCTCGAAGACCCGGTCTCCGCGCACCTCAAGGGCTACGCCCATCAGGGGCGGCTCCTGCTCGACCGCGCCCTGGCGCTCGCGCCGGATGATCCGTGGGCCAACGGCCTGCTGGGGATATGGCATCTGCAGATCGTCGAACACGGCGGCGGCGCCCTCGCCCAAGGCTTCTACGGGGCCAGCCGGGAGGAGGGGCGGAGGCTGTGCGCGCGGGCGCTCGAGCTCGACCCGGAAGCGACGGCGATCGCCTTCGGCTGCGCCCGCTCGCTGCTCGACCTGAACCCGACCGGCTATCGCGAGGCGGCGCTGGCCGCTTTCCGTCAGGTGGTCGCCGCTCCGGCCGAGGACGTCCCCGCGAAGCTGCTCCGCGCGGAGGCATGGGCGGAGATCCAGAAGATCAGGCGGATGGCGGCGCCTCCAGCATCTCGGCGATCCGGTCGGCGATCCGGCGCAGCTCGACCGGATCCCCCGGCCCATCGGCGATCCGCCGTTCCACGTCACCGCGCAGCCGCCGCAAGAAGTGCGGCGACATCGGCCGCGGCGTGAACGAGCCCATCACCGGCGTCAGCAGCAGGAACGAGCCGACCACCAGCACGACCGCCTTCCACCAGGCGACGAACAGCACGCCGATGATGAATGCGGCCGGCCACAGCGTGACGATCAGGATGGTCCGCAGCACCTGGAGCGGTGGGACCAGCCGCCCGGCGGCCTGGAGCGCCTGGTCGAGCTCGACGATCGTCCGCTGGTAGTTCCGGGTATAGGCCGTCAACAGCGCGAGCAGCGCCAGCAGACCGAGATAGAGGACCAGCAGCATCCCGACCGTCCCGTGCGGCAGATCAGCGTAGCAGGGGCTCCGCCGGGCCGAAAGCTCAGCGGCTCGGCCGTGTCGCCGCGTTGCCCGGCACCCGCGGCCGCGCCTATAATGGGGTACGAGCTCGATCACGAGCCGCGAGGGGGGCGCTCATGGGCGGAGCCTTTGAGGACATCTACGCGCGGTCGCTCCGCGATCCGGAAGGCTTCTGGGGCGAGGCGGCCGAAGCGATCCACTGGGAACGCCGCTGGGACCGGGTGTTGGATGCGACGCGGCCCCCTTTCTATCGCTGGTTCTCCGGCGGCCGGCTGAACACCTGCTTCAATGCCGTCGACCGCCACGTCGAGGCCGGGCGGGGCGATCAGGCCGCGATCATCTACGACAGCCCGGTCACCGGAACCGTGCGGACGATCTCCTACCGCGAGCTTCAGGATCAGGTCGCCCGCTTCGGGGGCATGCTGCGCGGCCAGGGGGTCGAGGTCGGCGACCGGGTGATCGTCTACATGCCCATGGTTCCGGAAGCGCTGGTGGCGATGCTCGGGTGCGCCCGGGTGGGCGCGATCCACTCGGTCGTGTTCGGTGGGTTCGCCGCCAACGAACTCGCGACCCGGATCGACGACGCCAAGCCGCGCGTCGTCGTCGCAGCCTCCTGCGGCATCGAGGGCAGCCGGGTCATCCCCTACCAGCCCCTGCTCGAGGCGGCGATCGGGGCGGCGAGCCACAAGCCCGAGCGCTGCATCATCTTCGCGCGGCCGGAGTCCGGTGCGCAGCTCACCCCCGGTCGTGATCTGGACTGGTCGGACGCGATGTCTGCCGCACCCGCGGTCGAATGCGTCCCGGTCGAGGCGACGCACCCGCTCTACATCCTCTACACTTCCGGCACGACCGGCCAGCCGAAGGGCATCGTCCGCGATCATGGCGGCCATGCGGTCGCACTCAACTGGACGATGTCGAACATCTACGACGTCCGCCCGGGCGAGCCGTACTGGGCGGCCTCCGACGTCGGCTGGGTGGTCGGCCACAGCTACATCTGCTACGGGCCGCTCCTGCACGGCAACACCACCGTGGTCTACGAGGGAAAGCCGGTCGGCACGCCCGATCCCGGCGCCTTCTGGCGGGTGATCCAGGACCACGGCGTGGCCTGCCTGTTCACCGCGCCGACCGCGTTCCGCGCGATCAAGAAGGAGGATCCGAGGGCCGATCACCTCAAGCGCTACGACCTCGGCCGCTTCCGGACCCTGTTCCTTGCCGGCGAGCGGTGCGATCCCGACACCCTCACCTGGGCCGAGACGATCTTGAAGCGGCCGGTGATCGATCACTGGTGGCAGACCGAGACCGGCTGGGCGATCGCCGCCAACTGCCTCGGAATCGAGCGTCTGCCGGTCAAGCCGGGCTCGCCCACGCGCGCGGTGCCGGGCTATGACGTCCAGGTGCTCGATGAGAGCGGGCGACAGCAGACCCCGGGCGAGATCGGCAACATCGTCGTCAAGCTGCCGCTGCCGCCGGGCACGCTTCCGACCCTCTGGCAGAACGAGCAGCGCTACGTCCAGGCGTACCTCTCGCGCTACGAGGGCTACTACCTGACCGGCGACGCCGGCTACAAGGACGAGGACGACTACCTCTACATCATGAGCCGCACCGACGACGTCATCAACGTCGCCGGGCACCGGCTCTCCACCGGCGCGATGGAGGAGGTCCTCGCGAGCCATCCGGACGTCGCCGAATGTGCGGTGTTCGGCGTCGCCGACGACCTCAAGGGGGAGCTGCCCCTCGGCCTCGTCGTGCTCAAGGCCGGGGTCGACCGCTCCGAGGAAGAGGTCCGCGCCGATCTGATCCGCGAGGTCCGTCAGCAGATCGGGCCGGTCGCGGCCTTCCGCCTGGTGACCGTCGTCGAGCGTCTGCCGAAAACGCGCTCGGGCAAGATCCTGCGCGGAACGATGCGCTCGATCGCCGATCGGAAGACGTACCGGGTGCCGGCGACCATCGACGATCCGCAGGTCCTGGAGGAGGTCGAGGCGGCGCTCCGGGGGCTGGGCTACGCCGACCCGTCCAAGCCGGTCTCATGAGCCTGGTCGACATCGATCAGCTCGAACGTCTCCTGATCGAGGCCGCCCGGCACCGCCGGACACTGACCTATGCCGAAGTGCTCCAGCACTTCGGCAAGCGGATCACGCCACGCCGGGCGTACGCGCTGAGCCGCGACCTCGGCGAGGTGTGCCGGCGCAACCGCGAGCGCGGCGAGCCGGAACTCGCCGTGCTGGTGGTGCGCAAGTCGGACGGCCTGCCGGGGGAGGGCTTCTTCCGGAGCGCATGGAGGGACGGCACCTACGACGGCCCCGCGCTCGGCTTCCCCGCCAGGAACTTCATCCGGGAACAGCAGGACCGGGTGTTCCGGTTCTTCGTTGACGAGTTCCGCCGCGCAGCGTCAGAGGACGCCGAGCAGGGACAGGATCAGGACCACGATCACGACCAGGCCGACCAGATAGATGATATTGTTCATGGGGAGGCGCCTCTCCGCGTTTCCTGACTCCATCAACGTCGCCCGACTGGATGACGTTCCGCTGCGCGTGGCGGGCGGCGTCCGTGGTGGCTGAGCGGGAGGATCGGCATGAGGTTCAGCGGGCAGGTGGTGATCGTCACGGGTGGCGCCAACGGCATCGGGCGCGCCTGCGTCGACGCGTTCGCCCAGGAAGGGGCGGCGGTGGCGATCGCGGACGTGGCCGAGGAGGCGGGCCGGCAGGCGGCGGCGGCGGTCGAGGCCGGTGGCGGGCGGGCGATCTTCGTGCCCACCGACGTCGGGAATGCCGGCGAGGCGCAGCGGCTGGTCGACGAGACGCTCCGCGCGTTCGGTCGCCTGGACGTCCTGATCAACAACGCCGGCATCATCAGGACGGCGGATTTCCTCGAGATCAGCGAAGCCGACTTCGACGCCGTCCTCCGGGTGAATCTGAAAGGCGTCTTCCTGGTCGGGCAGGCTGCCGCCCGCGTCATGGCTGGGCAGGGGCGGGGGGCGATCGTCAACATGAGCTCGGCGAACGCCGTCGTCGCGATCCCGAACCAGGTGCCGTACGTCACCAGCAAGGGCGGGGTGAACCAGCTCACCAAGGTCATGGCGCTCGCCCTCGCGACGCGCGGCGTCCGGGTGAACGCGATCGGTCCGGGTGAACGCGATCGGTCCGGGCTCGATCCTGACCGACATCCTGAAGGTGGTCATGGTCGACGACGCGGCGCGGGCGAAGATCCTGTCGCGGACGCCGATGGGGCGCTGCGGTGAGCCCGCCGAAGTGGCGAAGGTCGCTCTGTTCCTCGCCAGCGACGATGCGAGCTACATCACCGGCCAGACGATCTACCCGGACGGCGGGCGGCTCGCGCTGAACTACACCGTGCCGGTTCCGGCCGACTGACCCGTTTTTGTTGCAGGATCAGGCCGTTCACCCCATCTAGCGGGGCAAGCAGCGAGAACGTCCGGTGCGTCACGGACCGGCGCACCCCACGGAGCAGACCATGGATCGACCCCTGATGCCCAAGGCGACGGCCGTGTGGCTCGTCGACAGCACGAGCCTCACCTTCGACCAGATCGCCGATTTCTGTGGCCTGCATCCGCTCGAGGTGAAGGGTATCGCCGACGGCGAGGTGGGACTGGGAATCCGCGGCCTGGATCCGGTCGCCAGCGGCCAGCTGTCACGCGAGGAGCTCGAGCGCTGCCAGAAGGACCCGAAGCTCCGCCTCAAGCTCGCCCGGCCCGCCGCCGCGGACGTCAAGCAGCCGAAGCGGAGGGAGCCCCGCTACACGCCCCTCAGCAAGCGTCAGGACCGCCCGGACGGGATCGCCTGGCTGCTTCGCCATCATCCGGAGCTGACCGATCAGCAGATCTGCAAGCTGCTCGGCACCACGAAGACCACGGTGAGCGCGGTGCGTGACCGGACGCACTGGAAGAGCGCCGAGATCAGGCCACGCGACCCGGTCCTCCTCGGTCTCTGCCAGCAGATCGACCTCGACCAGGCGATCGCGGTGGCACGGGCGGCGCAGTCCGAACGGGAGCCGGCCGAGGTCGAGCCCGTCGGCGGCAAGCAGCCTTGAATCCGGCCGTCCTTCGGATGACCAGGGTGTTGGCGCTGATCTAAAGCCGCAATGCTACCCCCGGTACGGCTTCGTCGCACCGGCCGTGTGTGATCAGAAGCCGAAGCTGCCGCCTAGTCCGACGCCCAGCCACTCAGGAAGGATCCCGAAGCCGTAGCTGTCCTCGTAGTCGTCCGGGAAGAGCGCGTCTGCGGTCCGCCACAGCAGGCGCTCCCGCTCCCTCGTGCCGGACGCGGCGACCGTGCCTTCGACCGCGCTCACCGCCGTGGCGCCATCACAGAACGCCGCGGCTATGCGCTGGCCACCAGTCATCGCGCTGCTGGCCCGGAACGCGCCGCCGCTGCAGAGGGTCTCGATCGGCCGCGTCGGGTGGCGCTCCAGGGCGACGACGACACGCTGCTCCGGGGCTCGATCCGCCGGCACCGCGACGAAGGTGACGTCGAGCCCTCTCACTCCCTCAGCCAGCGCTCCCGTCACCACCTGGTCCCGCTGCGTGGCGGTCAGACCCGGGAGATCGCCCTGGACGACGGTCGGAACCGGACCTCGAGCGGCAAGCCGCGTCAGCGCCTCCCGCGCCGTCCTGCCGTCGGCCTCGATGGATCGGTCGATGTCGACCTCCGACTGACAGGCCAGAAGCAACATGGCGCTCAGCAGCCAGGCCAGTGGCTGGCGGAACTGTCGGAGGACCGTCCGGGGGAGGGCGATCGTGCTCAGCCCTCGACGTTCTCGCCAGTGCGGCCGCCGCAGGCCGGCTTCTCCGGCTGTTCGACCAGGTTCCGCCCGGCCATGCGCCAGTGCCGCTTCGACAGCAGGCGACGGTCGCGCTCGATCCAGTCGGCGATCTGGCGCAGCGCGGCGGCGGCGCTGGTCGGCAACGTGCCCGGGCTGACGAGGACCCGCATCGGCACGTCGTCGCAGAGTTCGTGATCGAGCTCGACCGACAACCCCAAGTCCTGCGCCCGCCCGGACGGGTAGGCGTCGAAGCGGACGAACGGCTCCGGCTCCCGCATGGTGTAGCGCTCGAGCAGGTGGTTCTTGGTCGGCTTCGGCCCCGGCGCCTCGAAGATGCCCCGCATCAGCTGCCGCTTGAGATCCTCGGGCTGGTTGTGGAAGACGGTCCGGGCCGCTCGCAGCGCCGGCAGGTCGCCGGAGCGCAGCGCCCGTTCGATCCGGTAGGTGAGAACCGCGTCCCGGCCGAGCGCGGCGATGGCGAGCGGCCTGAGCTCCTGCAGAAAATGCAGCAGAGCGCGCCGTTCCCCGACGTAGCGTTCACCTTCCATGCGTTCTCTGCCGCGGTTTCGTTGTGGTGTTAACGGGATGTTAAGACCTGCGGGCAGGGTCCACAATCGCGAATCGGCGGGCGCCGCCACCCTATGGGACGACCGAGTGATGCGAGGTGCGGGGCGGCTAAGCCGCCCTCGATCCGGCCGCTCTCGGAGTTCTGCACCCACGCCGGCCTCGACGTCCAGCTGGACGCCGGCAGCGGATCGGACGCCCGGACCGGTTGCGAGTCAGCGCGCGTGGGGGAGCTCGCGCTCGACCAGCTTCGCCCAGTAGCTGGCGCCGTAGGGCAGCGCCTCGTCGTTGAAGTTGTAAGCCGGGTGGTGGACCATCGGCGCGTCGTCCCCGCCGCCGTTGCCGATGAAGATGTAGCTGCCCGGCTTCTTCTCGAGCATGAAGGCGAAATCCTCGGCCCCCATGACCTGTGGCGGCGCCCGATCGATCCGATCCTCGCCGACGATCTCGGTTGCCGCCGCGGCTGCGATCTCGGTCTCCAGCTCGGCGTTCACGGTCGGAGGATAGCCGAACTCGTAGTCCACCTCGACGCTCATGCCGAGGGTCGTGCCGATGCCTTCGGTGATCGCCCTGACCCGCTGCTCGAGCATGGCTCGGATCGCGGGCTGGAACGAGCGCGCGGTGCCGGTCATCAGCGCCGACTGCGGGATCACGTTGTAGGCGTCGCCGCCGTGGATCTGGGTGACCGTCACCACCGCGCTCTCGACCGGATCGACCTCGCGCGAGACGATGGTCTGGAGCGCGACGACGATCTGCGCGGCCGCGACCAGCGGGTCCTTCGAGACGTGCGGCATCGCGCCGTGGCCGCCCTTGCCGCCAAGCCGGATGGTGAAGCGGTCGGCCGCCGCCATGACCGGCCCGGGGCGCATCGCGAACTGGCCGAGCGGCATCCGCGGCCAGTTGTGCATGCCGAACACGCGCTCCATCGGGAAGCGCTCGAACAGCCCCTCCTCGATCATCACCCGCCCACCGCCCTCGTTTTCCTCCGCCGGCTGGAAGATGAAGACCACCGTGCCGTCGAAGTTGCGCGTCTCGGCGAGGTAGCGCGCGGCGCCGAGCAGCATGGCGGTATGGCCGTCATGGCCGCAGGCGTGCATCCGGCCCGGCGTCTTCGACGCATACGAGACGCCCGTCGCCTCGACGATGGGGAGGGCATCCATGTCGGCGCGAAGGCCGATCGCCCGGTCCGCCGAGCCGTTCCGGAGCACCCCGACCACGCCGGTCTTGGCGATCCCCGTGTGCACCTCGTCGAGCCCGAACGACGTCAGCTTGTCGGCGACGAAGCTCGAGGTGCGGACCTCCTCGAAGGCGATCTCCGGATGGGCATGGAGATCGTGGCGCCAGGCCGTCATGTCGTCGTGGAACTCGCCGATCCGGTTGATGATCGCCATGGCGGCCGGCCTCTCCCCGCTTCATTCGCGTTGCCCGGGGAAGTATACGTCACTCGGGGGCGATTGCATCCGGCTTTGCCGCCCGTGGCGACGGTCGGGCGAGCGTGAAAAAAACCGGGCCCCAGAGGGCCCGGCGGATCGCTTCGAAGCGGGCGGCCTCAGCTGCCAATCTCCTCGTACTGACCGTTGGTCCAGGTGTACATGACGTAGTTCGAGCCCTGAACGTCGCCCTTCTCGTCGAACGAGATGGTGCCGAGGACGGTCTCGAACTCGCCCCCGTGGAGGGCCTCGATCACCGGCTCCAGATCGGTCGTCCCCGCCTCCTCGACGGCCTTGGCCCAGGCCTGGATGGCGGCATAGGTGTAGAGGGTGTAGCCTTCGGGGTCGTAGCCCTGCGCCTTGAACGCCTCGACCACCGGCTGGGCGTTCTCGTTCTTGCGCGGGTCCGGGCTGAAGGTCATCAGCGTGCCCTGCCCGGTGTCGCCCGTGATCGACCAGTACTCGTCGGTCACGAGGGCGTCGCCGGACATCATCTGCGCGCCGAGGCCCTGCTCGTGCGACTGCCGGGTGATCAGGCCCGCTTCGGTGTGGTAGCCGCCGAGATAGATCAGGTCGACGCCGGCCTGCTTCATCTTGGTGATCAGCGCGCTGAAGTCCTTGTCGCCGGCGGTGATCGCCTCGTACATGGTTTCCTGGACGCCGCGCTTGTTCAGCTGCTTCTTGAACTCGTCGGCGAGGCCTTTGCCGTAGGCGGTCTTGTCGTGGAGGATCGCGATCTTGGTGCCGACCTCGTTGTCGATCACGTAGTCGGCTGCCTCGATGCCCTGCTGATCGTCCCGGCCACAGACCCGGAACACGTTGTCGAAGCCCTGCTCGGTGAGCTGCGGGTTCGTCGACGCCGGCGAGATCTGCAGAATGCCTTCCTCGTTGTAGACCTGCGAGGCTGGAATCGAGCTGCCCGAGCAGAAGTGCCCGGCCATGAACACCACGCCGTTGTTGACCATCTGGTTGGCGACCGCGACCGCCTGTTTCGGGTCGCACGCGTCATCGCCGATCTCGAGGACCAGCTGCTCGCCGAGGACGCCGCCGGCCTCGTTGATGTCCTTGACCGCCTGCTCGGCGCCCTTCCGCATCTGCTCGCCAAACGCAGCGTACTGACCGGTCATCGGTCCGGCGGTCGCGATCACGATCTCGGCGTGGGCAACGCCGGTGGTCAGCGCGATCAGCGCCGCGCCTGCGAGCAGGCTCCTGGTCATGCCAGCCATGCTAGCCTCTCCCTTGCCTCTTGATTGCGCCACGCCGCTCACCGCCGCAGCGCCCCTGTGTCCGTCACCCCGGCGACCACCGGCGTGAAGTTGGCTCCTTGTATTCCGAAGCGGGCGGGCGTTGGCAAGAGCTTTCAGGTGGCGGACTCCGTAGCGGGATGTCTGGCCGGTCGCACAGCCGCTACTTGCCGAGGATGTTCGAGACAAGCCAAAAGCGCGGCGGTTGAAGCTGAGCGGCAGGAAGGATCGTCGGCCTCGATCGCTCCGACGGCCCGCACCGGGTCCGCGGGGGAGCCAGCGGGCGCGGGGGGAGGCTGAGGACCTGATCCGGGGCAGATCCGACGGGCGCAGCGGACCGATCGCCTCGGCGCTGCTGACCTCCCGGACGGTCCTCCACGGAGGTGGACCGCCCGGCGCCCCAGGGCGGCTTCACCGATCGGCACCACGCGGAACCGGTCCCGCCATGGCGGATCCGCCGGCGGCTGCGCTGCATCACGACCGACACCGCCGCCCCCACGCCGGCATCCAATCCGGCATTTCAGCGCAGAGCCTGAACGACCGCGGGAGCTGGATCTGGACTAGGTCGTTCCGGCTGCGGAACGGCACCTGGTGCCAGAACTGCATGTCGTAACCACGACCGGACCTCTGGCGCAGGACCACGGTCGGAGGCAGGCGGAGGCCACCGAGGCCATTGAAGGCGCCGCCTCCGGCGGCGTCCGTCCGCCTTGACCGCGCCACTGCTCCGGCAGACGGGCGGACGTGCCTACGAGAGGCGCACCAAGCCCGCGGTCCCGCCCGCCGCTCTGACAACCTGCTGAGAGCTCAGAGCTGGCTGGCCCGACGCGCGCCAACTGCGAACGGTCACGCACGCACGCTCGTGCGAGCCTGGGCGCTCGCCAGACGTGACTCATCGCCGTCAGCCGCAGCTTCAGCCGCAGCCCCCGGATCAACATCCCGCATGGCAGACGAGCTCAGCCGGAGGTCACCGCGCCCCAGGCATCCTCCGAGTCGTCTTCGGCCTGCTCCGGCGCCAAGCCAGGCACCGCGCATGCTTGCGCGGTGACCTCGATGAAGGCCCGGTCCCCGCTGGTGATCACGAAGCGGTACTCGATGTCGCCCACGATCATGCGATGCTGAAGCGGCAGCACGCCCCGGACCTCCTCCGCAGCGCCGGAAAGGGTGCTGATGGTGAGCCGGACCGCGGCTGTCGGATCGTACCATGCTTCAGGGAGCCCCTCCGCGTTCTGCGCGGAAGCTCCCTCGCCCCGCACCAGAATGCGTCCTTCAGCGAATCGAACGGCGTTGACGCCGCCGCTGCCGAGCGGCGTCGACGGCATGAAGCGCTTCGTCTCCGGCTGCTCGTCGCAGGCCGGCGGCCGACCCGCCAGATCGATCAGGAGCGCCAGACGGTCGGGTGGGACGCCAAGCTCGAGCTGCGCCTCGACCTCGTCCATCAGCGCGCGGAGGTCGCCGGTGGGCACCTCCTCCCGGTAGCGCGTCTCCAGCACCTCGAGCGCCTGCTGCGCCTCGGTCGACCGACGCACCTCCGCCGCGAGGCGGTCCCTTAGAGCGAGGTTGTCGGCCTGAAACCGCTCGATCCGCTGCTTGAGCTTGTCGGCGCCGGCCTGCGTCGCGGAGACCCCGACCTGGTAGGCGTAGCTCGCCGTGCCGAGCAGGGTGACGACCAGCAGCGCGAGCTGGAGGACCCGCAGGTAGACCGCCCGCTGTCGCCGTCGCCGGTACTCGCCGAGAGTGGTCATGAGGGTTTGGCTGATCGGGTTTGACGCGCCGCGATCTCCGGCGTCTGGCGGGCCGCGAGGAGCTGGAAGATCGCGGCCGCCGTTTCTTCCACCGAGCGCCGCGTGACGTCGATCACCGGCCACCCGTGGCGCGCGAACAGGCGGCGGGCGTAGACCACCTCGGCCTGCACCTGCTCGAGTTCCGCGTAGTCGCCGCCGAACGCCAGACCGCTTGCCGACCGGTCCGACTCGCTGCCGATCTGGCGCAGCCGGTTCATGCGGATCTGGACCAGCTGCTCCGGGTTGATGGTCAATCCAACCACCAGCGGCCGCGTGAGCCGATCGAGTTCAGCCGGCAGCGGGCAGTCCGGCACCACCGGAATGTTGCCGACCTTGATCCCGCGGTTGGCGAGGTAGATCGAGGTCGGTGTCTTCGAGCTCCGGGAGACGCCGACCAGCACCACATCTGCCTGATCGAGTTCCCAGGGACACTGCCCGTCGTCGTGATGGAACATGAAGTTCATCGCGTCGATGCGCAGGAAATAGCCGGCGTCGAGAGCGTGCTGGCGGCCGATCTGGGGACGCATCTCGGCGCCGAGAAGCCCCGACAGCGCCGCCACCACGCCGTCCAGAATCGGAACGCACGGAGTGTTGAGGCGGTGGCAGCCCTCTTCCAGGGCCTGACGCAGCTCCGGCGAGATCAGGGTGAAGATGACGAGGCCGGGCAGCGCTTCGACGAACCGCAGCACCTTTTCGATCTGCGCCCGGGTGCGGACGAACGACCACACGTGCTCGACCGGGATCACGCCCTCGAACTGCGAGACGCCGGCGCGGGCCACCGTGGTCACCGTCTCACCCGTCGAGTCCGAAATCAGATGGAGATGAAGGCGCACCGCAGCCGGCTCCCAAAGCTGTGGCCTGCCTGTGAAGAAGATGGGCCAGACAGGCACCGGTGTTGAAAGCTGCACGGCACATCCTATGTCACTCCTCGTCCCCTACAACCGCCCACAGCCGGGGATCCGGTGGTTTCTACGGCGTGCCAGCCGGTCACGCGCCGTCAGTCCACGTGATCAACAAGGGGCTGATCATGCGGCTGGCCGCGATTCAGTCCCCACAGTTCACAGATCCATCCACAGGCAGCCGGCACTTTGGCCCGATCCACCGATTTTGTGGACAGGCGCGGCCGGTCGCTGCGTCCCCACGATCCACAGGCACCACAACCTCTTCATCTCTATAATTTCTAACCGGATTTGGTTAATCGATCGTGAAGAGCACCTGTGACTGGAACCCCTCCGCTGCAGCCCTCCCCCCCGCTCCTCGTCGCGCTCAATGGACGGATGACCGCATGCCCGCCGATCTGGCTGATGCGGCAGGCCGGCCGGTACCTGCCCGAGTACCGGGAGGTCCGGGGCCGGGTCCGGAGCTTCCTCGACCTCTGCTACACCCCGGATCTGGCGGTGGAGGTGACCCTACAGCCGGTGCGCAGGTTCGGCATGGACGGGGCCATTCTCTTCTCCGACATCCTGGTCGTGCCCGACGCCCTCGGGGCGAGGGTTACCTTCGTCGACGGTCGCGGGCCCGTCCTGGAGCCGCTCCGGGACCGCGCGGCGATCGACCGTCTGAGCCAGGGCCGGCTGCTGGACCACCTCGCTCCGGTCTATGAGACGGTTCGCCTGTTGGCTCGGGCCCTTCCGGCCGAGGTCGCCTTGATAGGGTTCGCGGGCGCGCCCTGGACCCTGGCCGCGTACATGGTGGAGGGCGAGACGTCGCGCGATTTCGTGGCGGCGCGCCGGCTGGCCCGAGAGGACCCGACCGCCTTCGGCCGCCTGATCGATCGGCTCACCGATGCCGTCGCGGCACACCTCGGCGCGCAGATCGAAGCGGGCGCTCAGGCCGTCCAGCTGTTCGACAGCTGGGCGGGGATCCTGACCGCCCCCGAGCTGGAGCGCTGGTCCGTGGGTCCCATCATGAGCATCGCGCGGCGACTGAAAGCGCGTCATCCCGAGGTTCCGGTCATCGTGTTTCCGCGCGCGGCCGGTGCAAACTATCAGGCGTTCAGCGGCCGGATCGGCATCGACGCCCTCGGCCTCGATCAGACCGTGCCTCTCGCTTGGGCGCGCGAGACGCTGCACGTGGGCTGTCTGCAGGGCAACCTCGACCCGGTGGCGCTGCTGGTCGGCGGCACGGCCATGCGGGAGGAGGCGCGGCGGATCCTCGACGCGGTCCGCGACCGGCCATTCGTGTTCAATCTCGGCCACGGGGTGCTGCCCGAGACCGATCCGGAGCACGTCCGGGCGCTCGTGGACGAGGTCCGACAGCATGCGGGGCAGTCGCCGTGAGCGACCCGGCACTGTGGCTGAAGGCCCTGCACATCATGGGCTTCACGGCATGGATGGCCGGACTCTGGTACCTGCCCCGGCTGTTCATCTACCACCACGGCGTCGCACCGGGTTCCGAGGCGTCGGAGCGCTTCAAGGTGATGGAGCGGCGCCTGCTGCGGGCGATCACGACGCCGGCGATGGCGGCGACCTGGCTTCTGGGCATCGCGCTGGCGCTGGTGCAGGACGCCTGGACGGAGGGCTGGCTGCATGCAAAGCTGCTGCTGGTGGTCGGGCTCAGCGGTGCGCACGGCATGATGGCCCGCTACGTCAGGGCGTTTGCAGAGGATGCCCGACCGCGCGACGAGCGCTACTTTCGCATCTTCAACGAGGTCCCGACGCTCCTGTTCGTCGGCGTGGTGATCCTCGTGATCTTCAAGCCGTTCTAAGACGAGCGCGGCGGACCGACTTGCGCCTCCGGCCGTCCCCGACCGGCAGGTTTGACAGGAGAGACCGGATTGGCTAATCAGCACCCCGGCAACGGTTCCTTGCGAAGTTCAGATCCCATTATCACAACCCCGCCCACCCGCCGGCGTCGATCGCGCGCGAAACAGGAGCGCGTCGAACAGCCGCCCATGATAGTCGATCAGGACGAGAGCGCCGGCTACGAGTCCGGCGAGCCCCCGCCTGACGGCTCGCCTTCCCCGCCTCCTTCGGCCTACATGAACCTCTCGGAGCTGAAGCGGCGGTCGCCGGCGCAGCTGCTTGAGTACGCCGAAGAGCTGGGGATCGAGAACGCCAGCACCCTCCGTAAGCCGGATCTGGTCTTCGCGACCCTCAAGCGGCTCGCGGAGAGCGGCGTCCCGATCTACGGCGAAGGCGTGTTGGAGATCCTCCAGGACGGGTTCGGTTTTCTCAGGACGCCCGACGTCAACTACATGGCGGGGCCGGACGACATCTACGTCTCACCGAGCCAGATCCGACGCTTCGGGCTGCGGACCGGGGACCTCGTGGATGGTGAGGTGCGGGCGCCGAAAGAGGGCGAGCGGTACTTCGCGCTGCTCCGGGTCAACACGATCAATTTCGACCCGCCGGACCGCGCCAGGCATCGGGTCCACTTCGACAACCTGACGCCGTACTACCCGACCGAGAAGCTCAAGCTGGAGGTCGAGGAGAGCGGGCGCAAGGACGTCAGCTGCCGGGTCATCGACATCGTCGCCCCGCTCGGCAAGGGGCAGCGCGCCTTGATCGTGGCGCAGCCGCGGACCGGCAAGACGATGCTGATGCAGTCGATCGCGCACAGCATCGTCGCCAACCATCCGGAAGTGTATCTGATCGTCCTCCTGATCGATGAGCGACCGGAAGAAGTGACCGACATGGCGCGGACGGTGAAGGGCGAGGTCGTCAG
>DASUSF010000107.1:0-3550 GCA_036375275.1 Geminicoccaceae bacterium
CCTGCTCACCCGCATGGACCTCGACCTCGGCTCGGGCGCCGTACGCCTCCGCTCCGGTATCCACCCCAATTTGGGCAAGAGAGTGGTAGCTCATCGCTCTCTCCCGCAAACCAGCAGTGACCCCGAACGGGAAGTGCAACCCGCCGTCCCTGTTCCACCTCCTGGGCTGGGGGACCGATTCACACAAAAAAGGGCGCAGCCTGGCGGCCGCGCACCGTCGGACCACGAACATAAGCATGGCCGACCCGATGTCAATGAACGCGCTGGGCGCGAGCATCAGCCTCGGGCGGCGAATACAGGCAAATGCCATCCGCGCGGGAAGGGCTCCCCCGCTATCGGATCGCGCGCGGCCCGGTCGCTCCGACGGAGTGGCCGGGCTGAGCTCCCGAGGGGGTGGTGCGGGAGGCCGGGCCGGTCGTTCAGGAACTGTGCCCGTCCTGCCAGGCGCGCAACTCCGGAAGGCCGAGCAGCGCTTCGTAGGCATGGAGGTCCATCTCGGCCCCGAGATGAGGGGCGAGGTCGCCGGTCTCTCGGAACTGCCGGAGCGCCGAAAGGACGGCCTGGGTGTAGATGCGGGTCGCGGTCAGGCAGTTGACCACGATCCGGAATCCGTGGTGCCGGAGGTCGGCGACCGTCGGAACGAAGCCCGGATCGAGCTCCAGCAGGTCGTAGAAGAGAGGGTGGCCGACCTCGCGGCCGACCCGGGCCAGATCCTGCTCGGAGGTCAGCATCTCGATGTAGACGAGGTCCGCCCCCTCCTCGCCGAAGGCGTTGGCCCGCTCGATCGCTCGCTCCAGCCCTTCGGCCGGAACCGCGTCGGTCCGGGCGATGATCAGGATGTCCTCCTCGCGGGCATCGAGCGCCGCGCGGATCCGCGCCCTCGCCTCGCCGATCGGCACCACCGCGACGCCGGCCATCGCGCCGCACCGCTTCGGCTGCACCTGATCCTCGATGTGGATCGCGGCGATCCCCGCTCTGGCGAACGCCCGCACGGTGCGCCGGATGTTGAGGCTGCCGCCGTAGCCGGTGTCGGCGTCGGCGATCAGCGGCAGATCGATCGCCTGCGCCATCCGCCGCGCGTGGTCCAGCATCTCCGAGAAGCTCGCGAGGCCGACGTCCGGGACGCCCAGCATGCTCGCAACCGCGCCGTTGCCGGTCATGTAGCAGGCCTCGAAGCCGGCCGCCTGGACCAGCCGCGCACCGAGTGCGTCGTGCGCGCCGGGCGCGACGAGGGTCTCCCGCCGCCCGAGCAGCTCGCGCAGCCGGGCCGCTCCACTCATCGTCTTCCCCCTGTGCCTTCGAGGTCGGCGCCGCTTGATCGGCAGATGCCATCCGTGGTCCAGTTCTGAGCCATGCGCAAGCCCTTCTCGTCGCTTCTGGGACGGAGCCGGCCGGTGATCGGCACCTGGTCCCAGTTCGCCAGCCCGGAGCCGGTCGACATCCTGGGCGCCGCCGGGTTCGACTTCACGATCGTCGACACCGAGCATGGCTGCTTCGGGCTCGAGACGGCCGAAAACCTGGTCCGCGCCGCCGACGCCGCGGGCCTCGTCGCGATCGTCCGGGTGCCGGCGAACGAGGGGCACATGATCACCAAGGCGCTCGACATCGGCGCGGCGGCGGTCCTGGTGCCGAAGATCGGCTCGGCCGAAGAGGCGGAGCGCGCGACCGCGGCGACCCGCTTCGGGCCGGGCGGCAGTCGCGGCGCCTGCCCCTGCGTCCGCAGCGGCGGTCACTTCATCCAGGACTGGCGGGCTTTCCTTCAGGGGCCGGGCGGGGACGCCGGGATCATCGCCCTGATCGAGACGCCGTCGGCGATCGAGCGGATCGACGAGATCGCGTCCGTGCAGGGCCTCGTCGCCCTGCTCGCCGGCCCGTTCGACCTCGCGGTCGCGATGGGGCTGGAGGGCGAGACGACCCACCCGGAGGTGACGGGGGCGCTCGAGCGGGTCCGGCGAGCCGCCGTCGCCGCCGACCTGCCGCTGATCATGCCGATCTTCAAGCCCGCGGTGGACGAATGCCGCGACCTCATGGCGGGCTGGATGCGGGGCGGCGTGAGCCTGTTCACGGTCGGGACCGACAAGCTCCTGTTCGCCGACTACTGCGCCCGCTACACGGCCGCGCTGCGCGGCTGAAGCCGCCGCGCCGCCGCCATCATCTCCCGCCCAGGGCCATCGGCAGCCAGAGCACGATGGACGGGAAGGCAATCGCCAGGAGCAGCCCCAGGAGCTGCAGCAGCACGAACGGCGTGATGCTCCGGTAGATGTTGCCCATGGAAACGCCCTCGGGCGCGATGCCCTTCAGATAGAAGAGGGCGTAGCCGAAGGGCGGCGTCAGGAACGAGGTCTGGAGGTTGATGGCGACCAGGATCGCGAACCAGATCAGGAGCTGCTCGGACGAGAGCCCGAGGCCGAAGTCGAGGTCACTGACGATCGGGGCGAACAGGGGCAGCACGACGTAGCTGATCTCGATCCACTCGAGGAAGAAGCCCAGGATGAAGATGATGATCATCAGGAGTGCGAGCGTGCCGTACGGCCCGAAGGCGAAGGCCGTGACCGCATCCTCGATCATGTAGTCGCCGCCGAGACGCTTGAAGACGGCGCTGAAGCAGGTGGCGCCGATCGCGACGAAGATGATCATCGCGGTCGTCTTGCCGGTCTCGTACACGGTTTCGCTGAGCGTGACGAAGCGGAGCCGCCCGCTCAGCGCGGCGAGGATCAGCGTGCCGAGCGCGCCGATCGCCGCGGCCTCGGTCGGGGTCGCGATCCCCGCAAGGATCGAGCCCAGCACGCCGACGATGAGCAGGACCGGAGCGAGCAGGTCGCGAAACAGCTCGAGGAGCAGAGCCGTGCCCTCAGGCCCGCCCTCCTCCGGCGCCGCGACCGGAGCCTTGTGCGGCATGATGATCGCGACGAGCAGGATGTAGCCGATGTAGACCAGGCCCAGCAGCAGGCCCGGGATCAACGCGGCCATGAACAGGTCGCCGACCGAAAGACCCAGGATGTCGCCGACCAGGATCAGCATGATCGACGGCGGGATCAGGATGCCGAGGGTGCCGGAGGCGGCGATGATGCCGAGCGCCAGCTGCTTGTCGTAGCGCTGCCGGAGCATCACGGGCAGCGCCAGGACCCCGAGCAGCACGACCGAGGCGCCGATGATGCCGGTGCTCGCCGCCATCACGATGCCCAGCACCGCAACCGAGATGGCGAGCCCGCCGGGCGTGCGCGCGAACATGCGCTCGAGGGAGAGCAGGAGCGCTTCCGCGGTCCCCGCCTTCTCCAGCATCAATCCCATAAAGACGAACAGCGGCACCGCGAGGAGCAGCCAGTTGGCGACCACCCCGCTGAAGATCCGGAACACGACCGAGCCCAGGAACTGGATCGGGATGCCGGTCGCGAGCGCGAACACGATGCCGATTCCCGCCAGGACGAAGGCGACCGGGTAGCCCGTGAAGATGCCGAGAATCAGGGCCAGCACCATCAGCAGCGGCTGGAGGTACTCCCCCATCAGCGCCGGACCTCGTCCTGCTGGCCGAGAAGCAGCGCCAGATTGG
>DASUSF010000108.1:0-9153 GCA_036375275.1 Geminicoccaceae bacterium
CCGGGACATCCGCCTGATCGTCCACCAGACCGAGGCGAGCCTGCTCCTCTGCTACGTCGATCACCACGACGACGCCTACGCCTGGGCCGAGCGGCGGCGGATCGAGCGACATCCGACGACCGGCGCGGCCCAGCTGGTCGAGATCCGCGAGCGCGCCGAGGAGGTCGTGGCGCCGGCCGTGACCGCGGACGCCCGGCAGACGCCAGTCACGGCGCCGCTGTTCCGGGACCATGCCGACGAGGTCCTGCTCTCGCACGGGGTTCCGCCGGACTGGCTCGAGGTGGTCCGCACGGTCGACGAGGACGGGCTGTTCGAGCTCGCCGACCACCTGCCCCAGGAGGCGGCCGAGGCCCTGCTCGATCTCGCGGTCGGGGAGCCGCCCAGGGTCGCAGAGCAGCGCCCGGCGGACGAGGATCCGTTCCAGCACCCGGATGCGCAGCGCCGGTTCCGGGTCATGGCCAACCTCGACGAGCTCCGCCAGGCCCTGGAGTACCCGTTCGAGCGGTGCTACGTCGCCTGCACCCGAGCCGCGATCAGGTCATCGTCACCGGCGTCGAGCCGACCTCCGAGTTCCTCGAAGATCTCAGGAATCCCAGGTGAGCGGAGGTAGGTCGGTGGAGCATCGTGAGCGGCACCGGCAGTGCCTTCGCCAGTAGGTCCACACGATCGGTCCCGCCGCTGCACCCATCACGACCGGCTCGCGCCGGCGCAGCGTGGGCAGCCACGTGGGGAACCAGCATGAAGCAGGCCGAAATGGCATTCAGGTCCGGATGACTTAGCTCGATCCAGTGCACGGCGACCTCGTCAGGCTTCAGGATGAGCCCGCCGTGGTCACCCCGGGAGGTCTCCCGGACACGGCGGAGGAAGCGCAGCGATAGGTGCTCACTGCCGTCTCGTGATGAAGGTTTTGCCCATCGAGTTCGGCGACATGAGGCTTTCGCCGCGTCTCGCTCCACCTCACCGACACGTGCGCCGAGGCCCTCTTGAGGTCGGCGAGCGCGATGGCCACACGGCTCTTGCCGGTGCCGGTGGCCTGCACGAGCAGGGCCTTCCGGCGCTTCCCGCTGAACCGCTCGGCGGCAGCCTTGATGGCGTCGGTCTGGTAGACCCGATCGACAATGGCCGCGTCCGGTGACAAAGTCGGCGGCCGGGCGCACGACCTTTGGAAGACCAGCTGCTGCGGGCTGTCCTTCGAGTAGAAGCCGAAGATGGGACACGGGCTTGGCCCTGAGCGCCTCCCTGGGTCACTTCATCCCGTTTCCGATCCTCGTGATTGCCGGGTGATTGCCCAGCGGGTGGGGCGGGCATCTGAAACCTGCCAACCCTCTGAAAAAGGTGGCGCGCCCGCAGGGATTCGAACCCCGAACCTCCTGATCCGTAGTCAGGTGCTCTATCCAATTGAGCTACGGGCGCGCGGGCCGTGCGGCGGCTCGCTTCTAGCCGAGCTGCGGCCGACCGGCAAGGGGTGCCGCGCAGGCGTCTCCGGGCGCCGCGGCGGCGGCTCAGGAAACCCCGCCGCCGACCTCCTGCTCCAGCCGGCGGACCAGCTGGTCGACCGGCGTGGTGTGCGAGAAGTGGGCGCGGTACCTGCCGTCCGGACCCATCAGGTAGATGAAGCCGGAGTGGTCCATCATGTAGTCCTCGGCACCCGCGTTGGCATCCGCCTTGGCGAAGTAGACCCGGTAGGCGCGGGTCGCCGCCTTGACCTCGGCGTCGGTGCCGGTGAGCGCGACCAGACGGTCGTGGAACAGGGGCGCGTACTCCGCGAGCTGCTCGACCGTGTCCCGCTTCGGGTCGACCGTGATGAACACCGGCACGATCCGCCCGGCGATCTCGTCCGGCAGCTCGTCGAGCGCCTGGGTCATGTTGGTGAGGGTCATCGGGCACACGTCCGGGCAGAAGGTGTAGCCGAAGTAGACCAGCATCCATTGCCCCTCGAAGTCCTTGGCGGCGACGCGCCGGCCGTGCTGGTCGGTGAGGCGGAACGGCCCCCCGATCTCCACCGCGGCGCTGCCCGGATCCTCGGCCGGAGCGCGCATCACCGCGCCGACCCCGATCAGCGAGCCGAGCGCCAGCAGCATGGCGACCGCCAGCAGCAGCCAGCGCTTCCGGACTCCGAATGCCCCCATCGGACCGCTCCCCTTCAGCTCTTCCGCGGCGGGCGCATCGCCCGCCAGTCGTCCTCGCTCATGGTCTCGCCGAGGAAGCTGAACTGACCCGCCCCCTTCAGCCATTCGCCGCCGTCGATCACCACCACCTCGCCGTTGACGTAGCCGCTGCCGCCGGCGACCAGGAAGGTCGCGAGATCGGCGAGCTCCCGGTGCTCGCCCGGCCGGCCGAGCGGATTGCGGGTCTCGAGCACCTTCGCGTGCTCCGGCTTCGGCACCAGCCGCCGCCACGCCCCTTCAGTTGGAAATGGGCCCGGCGCGATCGCGTTCAAGCGAATGCCGCGCCCGCCCCACTCGACCGCGAGGCTCTGCGTCATGGCGAGCACCGCGGCCTTGGCCATGGCCGAGGGCAGGACGTAGGCGGAGCCGGTCCAGGCATAGGTGGCGACGATGCTGAGTACGGTGCCGGGGCGGCCCGCGGCGAGCCAGCGCCGGCCGCACGCCAGGGTGAGGTTGGCGCTGCCCTTCATCACGATCCCGGTGACCGCGTCGATCGCGCGCGGGCTCAGCTCCTCGCTGCGCGCGAGGATGTTGCCGGCGGCGTTGTTGACCAGCACGTCCGGGGGGCGCTCGTCGAACAGCTCCCCGACCATCGCCTCGACCGCATCGGTGTCGCGGATGTCGAGCGGGCGGGTCAGGCAGCGGCCGCCGGTCGCGGCTTCGTGCTCCTTGGCGGCCGTCTCCAGGACGTCGGCGCGGCGACCACAGATCACGAGCTCCGCGCCGAGCTCCATGAACCGGCGGCCCATGCTCCTGCCGAGCCCGGTGCCGCCCCCGGTGATCAGGATGCGCTGGCCGGCGAGGAGGTCGGTCTGGAACATCAGGGGTCAATCTCGGGTCGGACGACGCGGGCGGACCATAGCGTAACGCGCGAGATTCGCCAAAAATTCAATCGACCGGCGCGCGCGGATGCGCCACCCGCCGGCCGAGCACCGCCTCGCGGCGGGCGATGTAGAGGGTCGAGGCGACGATCAGCCCGGCGCCGAAGAGGGCGCTCGCCTCCGGGATCTCGCCGAACAGCAGGAACCCGAAGCCGGCGGCGAACGGCAGCCGGGCATAGTCGAAGGGCGCGAGCGCGCTGGCCTCGCCGATCCTGAAGCCGCGGATCATGCACAGCTGGGCGAGGCTCGCGCAGGCGGCGGCGAGGGCCATGCCGGCGAGCTCGAGCAGGCTCGGCTGGCGCCAGACGGCGAGCGCGAGCGGCAGCGTCGCGAGGCTCGTGACCACGCCGAGGTAGAACAGGATGGTGAGCGGCGCCTCGGTCGCCGACAGCCGCTTGATCAGCAGCGTCACGGTCGCGGCGACGAGGGCGCCGGCCAGCGCCACCAGGGCCGCCGGCTCGAGCACCCCTTCCCCCGGCCGCAGCATGATCAGGACGCCGAGGAAGCCGACCCCGGTCGCGCTCCAGCGCCGCGCCCGCACGACCTCGTGCAGCATCAGGGCGGCGAGGACCACCATGAACAGGGGCTTGGTGAAGCCGATCGCGGCCGCCTCGGCGAGCGGCAGGTGGGTGATCGCGTAGAAGGCGCAGACCATGCCGGTGCCGCCGAGCAGCCCGCGGCTGACGTGCAGCCCGAGACGCTCGGTCCGGACCGCCTCGAACCGGCCGAGGGCGACGAACGGCAGGACGGCGAGGAAGCCGAACAGGGCGCGGAAGAACGACAGCTGCAGGCTGTCCAGGCGGGTGCCGAGCAGCTTTACCAGCGCCGCCATCGCGCTGACGAACAGGCAGCTCGCGAGGATCCAGACCGCGCCCCGGACGTTGTCGGGGAGCCCGCTCAGGCGGGCGCGAAGCGGCAGGCCGGCGGCCGCATCCGGCATGCGTCAGACCTGCGCCGCCGGGCTGCCGGCGGTCGGGGGCGTCACGCTGCCGACCCGGGACTCCCGGTGCGCGAGGTAGATGCCGCTGGCGGCGATGATCCCGCCGCCGATCCAGGTCCAGACGTCCGGCGTCTCCCCGAACGCCAGGAACGCGATCAGCGCGACCAGCGGCAGGCGGAGGTAGTCGAACGGGACGACCACGGTCGCGTCCGCGCTCGCCAGCGCGCGCGCCATGCAGAGGTGGCCGATGCTGCCGGCGACCCCGAGCAGGCCGAGCCACAGGAGCTGCCCGAGGTCCGGCGCGACCCAGACGAACAGCGCCGGGATCAGGGAGAGCGGGGTCAGGAGGAGGGTCTGCCAGGTGACGATCGCGCCGGCGGTCTCGGTGCGGGCCATCATCTTGACCAGGATGGTGCCGCCGGCCCACGTCAGCGACGTGGCCACGGCGAGCAGCGCCACCGGTTCGATCGCCTGCGCGCCCGGACGGATGATCACGAGCCCGCCGAGGAAGGCGATCCCGATCGCGCTCCAGCGCCGGGCCCGCATCACCTCGCCGAGGAACAGGACCGCGAGCACGCTCGTGAACATGGGCGCCGTGAAGCTCAGCGCCGTGGCCTCGGCGAGCGGCATCAGCGAGAGGGTGGTGAACCACAGCACCATCGCCACCATGCCGACCGCGGCGCGCGCGAGGTGCACGCCGATGCGCCGGGTGCGCAGCCCGCCGAGCCCGCCCCGGGTCAGCCAGGGCAGCATCGCGATCAGGCCGAAGGCGTTGCGGAAGAACACCACCTGGAGCGGGTCGAAGGTGAGCGTGAGGTGGCGGACCAGATTGATCATCACCGCGAACGCGGCGACCGCACCGCACATCCAGAGCGCGCCCCGAAGCGGCGCCGAGAGGCCGTTCAGGCGCGCCACGGCGGGCGTGGGGAGAGCGAGGTGCATGGGGCTCTGAGCATCCGGTTCGTCCCACCATAACCCGGCGCCGGAGCGTGACCAGCACCGCTCGCGCAGGGCAGGTCTCTGGATCAGGCGCCTGCGCCCATCCGGCAACTGTCGCTTGCCGCATCCAGCCGCTTTGACTTTGATGGGCCGGCACCGCCGTCCGCGACCGGGCGGAGGCGAGGGGGAGGCAGATGACCTATCCGACGTTCTTCCACCGGATGCCGCTCGCGGACCTGCCGGTGACCACGGCCGAGGCGCGCATGGTCGCCTCGGACGACGCCCTGGTGATCTTCTTCGACTTCAAGGAGGAGACCGTGATCCCGCCGCACGCGCACGGCGCGCAGTGGGGCGTCGTGATCGAGGGCAGCTTCGAGCTCACCGTCGGCGGCGAGACGCGGACCGTCGGTCCCGGCGACACCTACGACATCCCGCCAGGGGTCGAGCACAGCGCCCGGGTGCCGGCCGGCGTCAGGCTGATCGACGTGTTCGAGGAGGCCGGGCGCTACAAGCCCAGGGCCGGACCCGGAGGGAGCTGAGGCGATGGACCGGATCGCATGCGTCGGCGCGGGCCTGATCGGCCAGGCCTGGGCGATCGTGTTCGCGCGGGCCGGACGCGACGTGGTGCTGCACGATCCCGACCGGTCGACCCTCGAGGGCGCGCGGGACGGCGTCGCGGCCCGGCTCCGGGACCTGAAGCGGTTCGCCCTGATCGACGAGCCGGACCCGATCCTCGCCCGGATCACCACTGAGCCCGATCTGCAGGCGGCGCTCGCCGGCGCGGCGCACGTGCAGGAGAGCGCGCCCGAGCGGATCGGGGTCAAGCAGGCGCTGTACATCGAGCTCGACCGGCTGGCGGCGCCGGCGACGGTCCTCGCGAGCTCGACCTCGGGCATCCCGGCGTCGGCCTTCACCGAGCCGCTCGAGCACCGCGAGCGTTGCCTGGTCGCGCATCCCATCAATCCGCCCTACCTCGTGCCCCTGGTCGAGCTCTGCCCGGCGCCCTGGACCGCGCCGGAGACGGTCGAGCGCACCCACGCGCTGATGCGGAGCGTCGGCCAGGCGCCCGTCCGCCTCCACCACGAGACCGCCGGGTTCATCGCCAACCGCATGCAGGCGGCGCTGATCGGCGCGGCGCTCCGGATGGCCGCGGACGGCGTCGCCTCCATCGACGACATCGACACCGCGATCCGCGACGGCATCGGGCTCCGCTGGTCGTTCATGGGCCCGTTCGAGACCATCGACCTCAACGCGCCCGGCGGCATCCGCGACTATCTCGAGCGCTACGGGCCGCTCTACCAGTCGATCGAGGCGGAGCACGGCCCGCTCGACTGGACGGAACGCGGTCTTCTGGACCAGGTCGAGCGGGGGCGCCGCGAGCGGCTCGCCGCCGACCGGCTCAAGGACCGGAGCGCCTGGCGCGACCGCCGCCTGATGGCCCTGGTCGCCCACAAGTCCGCCGCCACCAACGACATCGGGGAGTAGACCGGATGGCCAGCGACAAGGTGATCATCAGTTGCGCGATCACGGGCTCGATTCACACGCCCACGATGACGCCGCATCTCCCGATCACGCCGGACCAGATCGCCGGGAACGCGATCGGCGCCGCGGAAGCGGGTGCCGCGATCGTCCACCTGCACGCGCGCAACCCCGAGAACGGACGCCCGACGCCGGACCCGGACGTATTCATGCAGTTCCTGCCGCGGATCAAGCAGGCCTCCAACGTCGTGGTCAACATCACCACCGGCGGCGGCCACGGCATGTCGCTCGACGAGCGCCTCGCCGCCGCCAGGCGCGCCCGGCCCGAGATGTGCTCGCTCAACATGGGCTCGATGAACTTCGGCCTGTTCCCGATCCTGGAGCGCATCAAGGAGTTCAAGTACGACTGGGAGCCCCAGGCGCTGGAGATGACCCGCGACTTCATTTTTCGCAACACCTTCAAGGACATCGAGTTCATCCTGAAGGAGGTCGGCGAGGGCTTCGGCACGCGGTTCGAGTTCGAGTGCTACGACGTCGGGCACCTCTACAATCTCGCCCACTTCCTGGAGCGGAAGCTGGTCCGGCCGCCGCTGTTCGTCCAGATGATCTTCGGCATCCTTGGCGGCATCGGCCCCGAACCCGAGAACCTGATCCACATGAAGAGCACCGCCGACCGCCTGTTCGGCGACCAGTACCGGTTCTCGATCCTCGCCGCCGGGCGCCACCAGATGCGGCTCGGCACGATCGGCGCGATCCTCGGCGGCAACGTCCGGGTCGGTTTGGAGGACAGCGTCTACCTCGGCAAGGGCCGCCTCGCCGAGAGCAACGCCCAGCAGGTGGCCCTGATCCGCCAGATCCTGGAGGGGCTCTCGCTCGAGGTCGCGACGCCCGACGAGGCGCGCGCCATGCTCGGTCTCAAGGGCGGCGATCAGGTGGGGTTCTGATCCCGACGCGGCTGGAACGGATCCCGATCCGACGGAACCGCCTGCAAGCGGTTCCGATCGGGTGAACCCGCTCCGATCCATCGAGACAGAGCGATTTCTTTCGATGGGCGGAAGGACGTTGCGGTTCGATGCGCTTCTGTCTCATCGGGAATTGCTCTAGTCTCCGGCCCGATCGGACGGGCCGCCTTCGGGCGGCCCACGCCTTGTCGGGACCCGGAGTTCAACCATGCGCGTCCTCTTGGTCCACAGCCGCTACCAGATCCGGGGCGGCGAGGACGAAACCCTGGATGCCGAGGCGCAGCTGCTCCGCGACGCCGGAATCGAGGTCGGCACCTTCACCGACGACAACCGGCGGGTCGCCGAGCTGTCGAGGCTGCGCGCGGCCGCCGGCACCATCTGGTCGCAGGAGGCGTACACGGCGCTGCGCAAGCGGATCCGCAAGGGCCGCTATGACGTGGTCCACGTGCACAACCTGCTGCCCCTGATCTCGCCGTCCGCCTACCACGCCGCGCACGCCGAGGGGGCGGCGGTGGTCCAGACCCTGCACAACTACCGCCTGATGTGCGCGAACGGGCTGTTCTACCGGGACAGCCACGTCTGCGAGGACTGCCTCGGCCGGACCGTGCCATGGCCCGCGGTCGCCCACGCCTGCTACCGGGGCAGCCGGGCGGCGAGCGCCGCGGTCGCCGGCATGCTGCTCACCCATCGCATGCTCGGCACCTACCGCACCAAGGTCGACGTCTACATCGCGCTCAACGAGTTCATGCGGCAGAAGCACATCGCGGGCGGCATCCCGGCCGAGCGGATCGCGATCAAGCCGAACTTCATCCCGAGGGACCCCGGCATCGGGGACGGCAGCGGCGGCTACGCCCTGTTCGTCGCCCGGCTGACCGAGGAGAAGGGGGTCGATGTCCTGCTCGCGGCGTGGGAGCGGCTGGGCGGGCGGATCCCGCTCCGGATCATGGGCGACGGCCCGATGAGCGACGTCGTCGCCAGGGCCGCGGAGCGGCTGCCGGGCGTGACCTACCTCGGCCGCCAGCCGATCGACGAGGTCTACCGGTCGCTCGGCGAGGCGAGCTTCTTCATCTTCACCTCGACCTGGTACGAGGGCTTCCCGCGCACGATCATCGAGAGCTGCGCCCGGGGCGTGCCGGTCGTCGCCTCCGCGATCGGGCCGATCGCGGAGGTCGTGGTCAACGGCGAGACCGGCCTGCACTTCCGCACCGGCGATGCCGCCGATCTCGTCGACAAGGTGACCTGGCTCGCCGAGCACCCGGAGACGCTCCGCTCGATGCGCACGGGGGCGCGGCGTGAGTTCGAGACCAAGTTCACCGCCGAGGCCAACCGGGAGCAGATCGTCCGCCTGTACGAGCGGGCGATCGCGGAGCGGCGGGCGCGGCCCGGCCGACGGGCGTTAGCCCCGGCGAGGACGCGATCGGGATGACCGTGATGAAGCGCTTCGCAGGGTTGGACGTCTCGCTGTCGACCACGTCGATCTGTGTCGTCGACGGCCAGGTCTTCGAATGATGCGGTCACGAGAACAACCCCGATTGTAGCGGTTCGGCACCGCGGCGCGACACTTCCGAAGGGCTTGAAGGCCGAAATCCCGCAGCAGCCCCGAGCGAGCAGGCGGGCGACACCGTCGCCGCGATCATGGCCAACGGGAGACCTTCTGTCATCGGGCGGTGTGAACCAAGGGATTGTTGAACACCGGCGAGGTGCTGGCTTCTGTCCGTGATCCGCGGCCTTGGAGCCACGCTCACGAGATGCGATCGGCGTTGGCGGAGGGAGCCCATCTCCAA
>DASUSF010000109.1:0-2517 GCA_036375275.1 Geminicoccaceae bacterium
GTCCAATGTGCCCCTGAACGCGCTTCCAGAGGAGGATACGCCGATGGGTTCCGCCCTGAACATCTCGCGCCGCGGGCTTCTTCGACGCTCGCTGATGGCGACCGGCGCTCTCACCCTGGCGGGCCGGAGCGCCCTCGCCCAACAGGGCGCGCCCGCGATCGTCACGCGACGGCGGCCGAGCCTGCCCTACGGGGTCCAGGCCGGCGATCTCAGGGACGGTCGGGCGATCCTCTGGGCGCGGGCCGACCGTCCGGCCCGCATGATGGTCGACGTCGCGACCACCGAGAGCATGAGGAACGCGCGGACGGTGGGCGGTCCGTTCGCGCTCGAGGACAGCGACTTCACCGCGAAGCTCGACCTCGGCCACCTGCCGCTCGGCCAGCGGATCTTCTACCGGGTGCGGATGGTCGATCTCGGCGACCTCGGGAGCGAGAGCGAGCCGGTGATCGGGAGCTTCATGACGCCGCCGGCGGGCGAGAGCGACGTCCGCTTCGTCTGGTCGGGGGACACCGCGGGGCAGGGCTGGGGCATCAACCCGGACTTCGGCGGCATGAAGATCTACGAGGTGATGCGGCAGGCGGAGCCGGCGTTCTTCATCCACTCGGGCGACACGATCTACGCCGACGGCCCGATTCAGGCCGAGCAGGCGACGCCGGACGGCGGCGTCTGGAGGAACCTTACCACGGAAGCGAAGTCGAAGGTCGCCGAGACGCTGGAGGAGTTTCGCGGCAACCATGCCTACAACCTGATGGACGAGAACCTCCGGCGCTTCAACGCCGAGGTGCCGATGTTCGCGCAGTGGGACGACCACGAGACCACGAACAACTGGTACCCGCAGGAGGACCTGTCGCAGGATCCCAAGAAGGCCGACTACAAGGTGACCAGCGCGGCGCTCCTCGGCGCCCGCGCCGCCCGGGCCTTCCAGGAGTACATGCCGGTCCGCTGGGGCGGGACGGGCGACCCCTTCCTCTACAACAGCTTCCGGTACGGGCCGCGTCTCGAGGTGTTCCGGATCGACATGCGCAGCTTCCGCGGCCCGAATACCTCGAACCGCCAGGAGCGGGAAGGTCCCGAGACGGTCTTCCTCGGGCGGGAGCAGGTCCGCTGGCTCAAGCGGGCGCTGCTCGCCTCGGAGGCGACCTGGAAGGTGATCGCCTCCGACATGCCGATCGGGCTGATCGTCCGGGACGGCGACGCCGCCTTCGAGAACCTCGCCAACGGCGCCGGCCCGGCGCTCGGCCGCGAGCTCGAGATGGCGGGGCTGCTGCGCTTCATCCGCGACAACGGCATCTCGAACGTGGTCTGGCTGACCGCGGACGTGCACTACACGGCAGCGCACTACTACGACCCGAACAAGGCGGCGTTCCAGGAGTTCGCCCCGTTCTGGGAGTTCGTCTCCGGCCCGCTGAACGCCGGGACCTTCGGCCCCGGCGAGCTCGATCCGACCTTCGGGCCGGAGGTCCGGTTCGCGAAGGCGCCGCCCGCGGGCCAGGCCAACCTGCCGCCGTCGGCGGGGCTGCAGTTCTTCGGTCAGGTCGACATCGCCGGGGACACCGGGGTCATGACCGTGGCCCTCAAGGACATCGCCGGCGACACGCTGTTCACCCGGGAGCTCGAGCCGGAGCCGTGAGGCGGCCGTCGCTCCGCCCGGGGTGGGTGCGGCAGGCCCTCGCCCGTGGACCGCCCTCCCGACGCGGCCGCGGCCGCCGGAGGCGATGGCCGATTCATCGGCAGCTCCTGTGAGCGCCGTCACAGCTCGTCCGAAGCCGACCGCCTAGGATGCCCGGAAGGTTCGGATGAGGGAGGTCATCATGTACGTGTCGCGGGATGCTCTCGACCGGCGGGCGAGCGAGCTCCGGGAGCTGGCCGGGCGGACGGGCCGGGTCACGGCTCCGGATGCCGAGCTCGGGCACGCCTGCACCGTGGTCGCGAAGATCGCCCTGCTCGCGCGCCGGCTCGGCATCGACATCGAGATCGCGCTCGACACCGAGCGGCCGCTGCCGGGAGCGGGCGGCGGGATTGCGGCGCCGGGGCTGTCCCGAAACTGAACGTGAACGCTGGACGTCATGAAGGAGCTGGAAGGGAGGACGACATGTACGTCTCGGAACAGGCGTTGACCAGGCGCGCCGCCGAGCTGGAGCGGGTCGCGCAGCAGAAGGGGCTCGAGATCCCGCCGGGGATGCGGGCCACCGGTCCGACCGCCAGGATCGGTCATCTCGCGACCCGGCTCGGGATCGACCTCTGCCGGGCGTTCGACCTGGAGCGGGCGTTCCTGGAGCACGATGCCGGCGACCCCTGCCTCCGCTCCCTCCATTGAGGTCGCCGGGGTCAGGCCCAGCCGTCCGCCCGGCCGGTGCTGGCGGCGGAGCAGGGCCGCCTGGCCGGGCGATGCACGGGCGCGGCCTCCGGAATCAGCCGGAAGCGCTTCCGGGCAAGCCACCCTCAGCGCGAGAGCTGGTCGTAGACGAAGCCGCCCGCCGCGCCCGCGGCACCGCCGACGGCCGCCTTGGTGAGCGG
>DASUSF010000110.1:0-4743 GCA_036375275.1 Geminicoccaceae bacterium
CCGGGTGATCGAGCCCTGGTAGGTCAGCTGCTCCATGATCACCGTGTCGCCCGGCTCGAGCAGGAGCTGGTTGACGAGGTCGAGCCCCTGGAGCGAGCCGGACGTGACCAGGACGTCGTCCGGACCGCCCGCGATGCCGCGCTGGTCCCGGAGCTTCCGCGCGACGAAAGCGCGGAGCCCGGCATGGCCGCGGGCGCCGTCGGCGGTGTAGGTCGCGAGCGTCCGGCCCTGCTCGCGCAGCACCCGCTCGGCCGACTCGATCAGGCCCTCCACCGGGACGATCGCGGGGTCGTTGTGCCCGCCGATGAAGTTGTAGCGGGGGAAGCCCGCGAACGGCGCCGCCGGCGGCGGCAGGTCGTTCGCGTAGAGCCGCTCGAAGTCGATCATGGTTTCTCCCAAAGCAGCGGCGGCGATGGCTGATCAGACCCCCTGGGCGTTCGACCGGCGGCCCCTCCAATGGGCTTTGAGCTGGTGGTCGCTGGTCAAGCGGTCCCGGGGAGGTCCCTGGTCAGCAGCACCCACGACTGCCCCGGGTTGGACCAGCCGTCCTTGACCATGCGGCGCCTCGCCGTCGCGATGTAGCCGCAGCGCTCGTACAGCCGCCGCGCGCCGGCATTGCCATCCGAAACGATGATGCTCAAGCCGGTGCTGCCGGCGGCCGCCGCCAACTGCTCCGCCAGCCGCAGAAGGTCGCTGCCGAGTCCGCGGTTCCGGTGCTGCGGATCAATCGCGAGGACGTTGACGTACCAGGTGTCAGGGGCGAGGTTCTCGAGCTCCTGCAAGGGGACGAACATCGGCGGCATGCGCTCCCGGTCGATCGGCTCCGGCCGCTCGGGGAGCGGATAGCCGATCAGGCAGCCGACCACCCGACCCGCGACCTCGGCGACGACCGCGTTGCGGTACGAGAAGCTTCCCTCCTCCCGTCGTGCCCGCCGGCGCCCGACCTCCCAGGCGCTCTCGCCGCCCTCGATCATCCGCTCCCAGAGGAACAGCGGCAGGCCCTCGCCCGCGAAGTTGATCAGCTCGGCGAGCGCCGCGGCGTCTCCCGGCGTCGCGCGGCGGAACGGAGGTGCAAGCTCGATCATGTGAGCTCCCGTGGGCGATCAGATCGCAGGCGCGCTTGACGATAGAGCAGGTTTCGGGGGCCGAGGACAAGGTGTCCGGTCCCGAACGCCCTGCCGTCATGCGACGGTCGGCTCGTTGCGGAACGCCCAGCCGGCGAAACGACGTTCCAGGATCGCGAAGACTGCGTACATCCCGATCCCCATGACCGCGACCACGATCAGGCCGGCGAAGACCAGCGGCACCCGGAAGCTCGAGGAGGCCGAGAGCATCAGATAGCCGATGCCGCGGTTGCCGGCGATGGTCTCGGCGATCACCGAGCCCACGAAGGCGAGCGTCACCGCGACCTTGAGGGACGCGAAGAAGTACGGCATCGAGCGCGGAATCCCGACCTTCAGGAGGATGTCGAGCGGGCGCGCGCCGAGGGAGCGGAGAACGTCCTTGAGCTCCGGCTCCAGGGTCGCGAGGCCGGTCGCGACGTTGACCACGATCGGGAAGAACGAGATCAGGAAGGCGGTCAGCACCGCCGGCACCGCCCCGATCCCGAACCAGATCACGAGGATCGGGACGATCGCGACCTTGGGGATGCTGTTGAACCCGATCAGGAGCGGGTACAGAGCCGCGTACATCAGCGCCGACGCGCCGATCAGGACGCCGAGCGCGTAGCCGAAGACGACGGCGAGGGCGAAGCCGAGCAGCGTCACCCAGAGGGTGAAGAAGGCGTTGTGCCAGATCGCGCCGAGGTTCTCGTACAGCGCGACGAAGCTGGCGCTCGGCGTGGGCAGGATGAACTCCGGGATCTGGAACACGCGGCACGCCAGCTCCCAGACCACGAGCAGCCCGAGCGTCGCGAGCCACGGCGCGGCCGTCCGCGAGCGGGCCGTCACGCCGCGCGGACCCGGCTGATGTCGTCCCGGAGGACGTGGACGAGGTCGACGAACGCCGGCTCGAACGTGGTCTCGAGGGTGCGGGGGCGGGGCAGGTCGACCGGGCGGCTCGCGACGATCCGGCCTGGCCGCTTGCTCACCACGTGCACCGTGTCCGCGAGGTAGACCGCCTCGCGCAGCTCGTGGGTCACCAGGATCACGGTGAACCGCCGCTCCAGCCAGAGGTCCTGGAGCACGGCCCAGAGCTCCTCCCGGGTGAACGCGTCGAGGGCGGCGAACGGCTCGTCGAGCAGCAGCAGCTCCGGCTCGTGGATCAGCGCGCGACAGAGGTTGGCCCGCTGCTGCATGCCGCCCGAGAGCTGGTAAGGAGCGTGGTCCTCGAACTCGTCCAGCCCGACCGTCCGGAGCAGGTGGCGGGCGCGCTCGACGTGACGGGCCCGCTCGCGCCGGAAGGTCGAGCGCGTCCCGGCCGAGACCTCGAGCGGCAGCAGCACGTTCTCGAGCGTGGTCCGCCAGGGGAGGAGGGTCGCGTTCTGGAACGCCATGCCGACCCCGCCGCGGCGGCCATCGACCGGCGCGCCGCCGACGAAGGCCCGTCCGCCGCTCGCCGGCACCAGCCCCGAGACCACCTTCAACACCGAGCTCTTGCCGCATCCCGAGGGACCGACCAGCGCCGCGAAGCCGCCGCGCTCGAGCGCGAGGGTGCAGTCCTCGACCGCGAGCGTCCCGCCGTCCCCGCCGTAGGCGAGCGCGACCCGCTCGAGCTCGATGAAGGCCATGCCTAGGGCAAGAGGTCGAGAGGCGGGCGCACGGGCTGCGATGCTCTTGCGCCCAGGAAGCAGCCCCGACCCTGAGCCTCCCCCGCGAGGGCGGAGGGAAGCGCGAGCACACCAGACTTCGCCCCCTCTCCCTCGAGGGAGAGGGACGGGACAAGGGTGGGGCGCGAACCTGTTCCGGCCGGCACTACTTCCCGTCCAGCATCCGGTCCTCGGCCGGCGGGAGGAACTGCCCAGTCCAGATCTCGTCGACAGCCGGCTTGGTCGCGAGGTCGAGGGCGTCGGCGAGCTGGTCGATCGCGCTCGCCATCCGCTCCGTCTCGACGTCGCCGAAGCCCGCCTTCTTGACGTGCGGCGTCAGGATGTTGGTCTCGAGTGCCATCTGCAGGCGCTCCAGCTCGAGCGCCTTGTCGATCAGGGGGTCGTACTCCGCCACCAGGTCGACCGCGGCCGCGGGATCCGCGATCACGTCCTTCAGCCCCCTGACGGTCGCCCGGTTGAAGGCGGCGACGGCGTCCGGGTTCTCCTCCATGAAGGCGGCGCCGGCGATCACGGCGTTGCCGTAGAAGTCCATGCCGTAGTCGGCGTACAGCATGACCACGATGTCCTCCTCGGGCACGCCCTTGCTCATCAGGTCGAGCTTTGACGAGAAGTAGTGCCCGGAGATCAGGTCGACGTCGCCGCGGACCAGCATGGCTTCCCGGAGCGGCGGGTCCATGTTGACCCGGGGGACGGCGTCGGCGTCGATCCCGGCCTCGTGTGCGAACGCCGGGAAGAGCTTGTAAGAGGCGTCGAATACCGGGGCGCCGAGCGTCCTGCCTTCGATGTCGGCCGGGCTCTCGATGCCGCTCCCCTTGAGCGCGTAGACCCCGAACGGCGGCGCGTCGTACAGCATCATCACGGCCTTCGGGGCCTGGTCGGGATTTTCGACCCTGAACTCCACCAGCGCGTTGATATCGGCGAAGCCCATCTGGTAGGCGCCGCTCGCCACCCGGGTCACCGCGCCGGCGGAGCCGTTGCCGCTGTCGATCGAGACGTCCAGGCCCTCCTCGTCGTAGTAGCCCTTCTCCTCGGCGACGATGAAGGCGGCGGTCGGGCCCTGGAACTTCCAGTCCAGGGTGAACTTGATGTCGGTCTCCGCCCCAGCGCCCGCCGCGGCCGTGGTCGTGCCCAGCGCGGCGAGCAGCGCCGCGAGATGCCTGCTCATCGGGATCGACTCCTGATCGTTCTTGGTGGACGCGGTCGGCCCGCCCGATCGAGCACGCCGCGAGCCGCGCCAGCCTCGCCCGACACTGGCCGGCGCGCCGCCCGAGGTCCAGCGCTTTTCAACCGTGCGCGCACCAGGTCGTTCGCAAGAGGGAACCCAGGGTACGCTTTAAAGCGTTGACTGAGACTGGCTTCGTAACGCGGCTCCCCGGCACAATGATGCAAATGGTACATCGCCAGCGCGTGGATCCTGGATTGAGGAGCGACGACCCCAAGGTCGCGGCGCCCGGGCGACCCGCCGACGAGATCGCGCACATCCACGTGTCGCCGGGCAAGGTGCTCGTGGTTCTGCTTGGCGTCGTCCTGCTCCTGCTCAGCATCAGCCTGCCCCTGCAGTTCATGCACCACCAGACCGACCTCGACGTGCCCGTGCTGCTGGTCTACGCGTTCGACTTCGACCGGGAGAACAACCTGCCGACCTGGTTCTCGAGCGTGACCCTGCTGGCCTGCGCGCTGGTGCTGTTCCTGATCTGGCGCGGGCGAAGCCTGCAGGGCGATCCGCAGGCGCTCTGGTGGGCGGGGCTGGGCCTCGCCTTCCTGTATCTGTCGATCGACGAGGCGTCGAGCCTGCACGAGGCGACGGTGCCGAAGGTGCAGACGCTGGTCGGCGCCACCGGCGCGCTCTACGCCGCCTGGGCAATCCCGGCGGCGATCGCGCTGGCGGGCTTCGCTCTGATCTACCTGCGCTTCTTCCTCAGCCTGCCGCGGCGCATGCAGGTGCTGTTCCTGCTCGCGGGCGCCCTCTTCGTCGG
>DASUSF010000111.1:0-9642 GCA_036375275.1 Geminicoccaceae bacterium
GTGGCCGTCCGGCCGTCGGGCAACGCTTTCCTCATCCTCCGGCGCCAGAGTCCGATCATGCCATGGGCTATGGTGGGACTCCCCGCGCCCTCGAGTTCAATGCTCGCGCGGACTCCCAGGATCGCATGGACCATCGTCAGGATGGCACGAGAACGTTGCCGCAACGTTAAGGGCACGCCCCGCGGCCGACTGGCGGGTGGGCTGCGGCTGCCGGCGCCGCCTCTCCCGGCGACTACGCGTCGGGCGCAGGCGCGCGAGGAGCTGGGGTCGCCCGAGCACCGGGCCCGGCGCCGCGGCCCTGAGCAACCCGCACAGCAGAGAACTCGTGCGCAGGCGCGCGAGGAGCTGAGGTCGTCCGAGCACCGGGCCTTCGGACTCCGTGAACAGCCGGCACAACCGCAGCGATGTCGTGAGCAGGAGGGTCAGGAACCAGCGGCGCCGGAGCAGCGGGCCTGGCACCGGAGACGCCCCAACCAGCCGCCTCGGGCGCAACCACCTCCAGAGCAGGCGCTCGGGGCACCCGGGCGTCCGTCGTGGCGCCTGCGCTTCCGGGCGCGGGCATCCGCGGGTGGCCGGGCGGAGCGGGGCTGCACGGGCCCGGCCGGCGCATGACGACGCGGACGGGCGCGGCCGAAGAGAGAAGCGGTGCGGCCGGCTCGCGGGCGGCCGGTCCCGATCTCGCTCGGGCGCTGCGCAGGACGGCGCCCTTCTGGATGATCGCCCCGAGCCTCGCCCTCGCCTTCTTCATCATCGGCTATCCGCTCTACGACCTGATCAACACCTCGCTCCACGAGGTCAACCGGTTCGGCCAGCTCCGGGGCTTCGCCGGGCTCGGCCATTTCAGGGAGCTGTTCGACGACCCGCTGTTCTGGGCCTCGTTCTGGCGGACCGTCGTCTGGACGGTAGGGGTGGTCGCGGGGACGATCCTGATCTCCGTCCCGGTCGCGCTGATCCTGAACGACGACTTCATCGGCCGCGGCCTCGCGCGCGTGATCGTCATGCTGCCCTGGGCGATCTCGCTCGCCATGACCGCGATCGTCTGGCGCTGGACCCTGAACGGGCAGGCGGGGATGCTGAACGCGACGCTCCAGGGCCTCGGCGTGCTCGACCGGCCGGTGGAGTGGCTGGCCCGCGCCGAGACCGCGTTCCCCATCCAGATCGGGATCGGCATCCTGGTCTCGATCCCGTTCACGGTCACGGTGTTCCTCGGCGGCCTGTCCTCGGTGCCGCTCGACATCTACGAAGCGGCGCGGATCGACGGCGCGAGCGGATGGCAGCGCTTTCGGCACCTCACGCTGCCGCTCCTCAAGCCCTTCCTCAACATCGCGATCGTGCTCAACATCATCTACGTCTTCAACTCGTTCCCGATCATCTGGGTGCTGACCCAGGGTGGTCCAGCAAATCAGACCGACATCCTGGTTACTTATCTCTACAAGCTCGCGTTCCGCTTCGGGCGCCTCGGCGAGGCGTCGGCGGTCTCGCTCGCGATGTTCGCAGCGCTCCTCGCCTTCACCATCGTCTACGCGATCATGGTGATGCGCGGCGCGCGGGAGCAGGCGGGATGAGCCGGGCGAGGAAGAGCGTCCTCTACTGGCTGCTGCTCGCGCCGCTGGTCGTGGTCATCCTGTTCCCCTACGCCGTCATGCTGTCGACCGCGCTCAAGCCGCGCGACGAGCTGATGACGCCCATGTGGCTGCCGAGCCGCGTGGACCTCGCGAACTTCCCGGAGATGTGGCGCGAGGTCGCGTTCGGGCAGGCGCTCCTGAACAGCCTCTACGTCGGGATCGCCGCGACCCTCCTCTGCCTCGTCGTCGCGATCCCCGCCGCCTACGCCACGTCCCGCTTTCGCTTCCCGGGCCGCGGCCTCTACCGGCAGTTCCTCCTGATCACCCAGATGCTCTCGCCGATCGTGCTGGTGATCGGGATCTTCCGGCTGATGGCGATGCTCGGCCTGGTCGACCAGCTGAACTCCCTGGTCCTGACCTACGGCGCCTTCGGCCTCGCGTTCGCGATCTGGATGCTGCAGAGCTACTTCCAGACCATCCCGCGCGAGATCGAGGAGGCGGCCTGGATCGACGGCGCGTCCTGGCTGCAGGCGCTCCGCCTCGTCTTCCTGCCGCTGGCGCTGCCGGCGGTCGCGGTGACCGCGATCCTGACCTTCATCAACGCCTGGAACGAGTTCGTCCTCGCGCTCACCACGCTCCGCTCGGAGGAGCAGTACACGCTGACCCTCAAGGTGTTCTCGCTGGTGGGCGGGCGCTACTCGATCGACTGGGACACGGTCATGGCGGCGACCTTCCTCGCGACCGTGCCGGTCGCGATCGTCTTCGCCTGGCTGCAGCGCTACCTGATCCGCGGCCTCGCGCTCGCGGGCGTGAAGTGAGCCATCCTAACGGCGTTGACTTCGCAAGCGCGACCGGCCGATCCTTCTGAGACATGACTCTGCGGAGCCGCTTGATGGCAGGCCGGCCAGCCCAGGAACCGATGACCGTCGAGAGCTTCCTCGAGTGGGCACGCGCGCGGCCGGAAGGCGAGCGGTGGGAGCTGGTCGAGGGCGTCCCGGTGCCGACCCGCGGCCCCGATCCCGCTCACGCGATGGCGCCGGAGACGGTGCGTCACGCCCGCATCAAGCGGCGGATCGATCAGGCGCTCGGCGACGCCATCCGCGGGCGCGGGCTCCGCTGCGAGCCCTTCAGCTCCGGCCCCCAGGTCCGGATCGACGCGACCTCGACGTTCGAGCCCGACGTCCTCGTGACCTGCGCGGACGTGCCGGAGGGGCTGTTCGTGCCGGAGCCGGTGATCGTGGTCGAGGTGCTCTCCAAGAGCACGCGGGAACGCGACTTCTCCGCCAAGCTCGCCGGCTACGCCTCGCTGACCAGCGTTCTGCATTACCTGCTGGTCGAGACCGAGCGCCGGCTGATCGTCCACCACCACCGGCTCGACGGTCGCCACGACTTCCAGACCTCGATCGCTCGCGGCGGGTCGCTGAGCCTGGACCCGCCCGGCCTCGCCCTCGACCTCGACGCGCTCTACGCCGGGCTGGTGGCCTGAGCGGGTTCGAGCCGGCCGCGAGGCGACCTCAGATCGGCGGGCCGAAGCGGAGCGACTCGCCGAGGGTCTCGATCATGCGGGCGATCGCGGACGGCGGGTGCTCTTCGCGCTCGAGCTTGCGGCGGATCTCGAGCAGACGGTCGTTCGTGGCATCGAGGCGCTGCGCGAGCACCGTCGCGAGGTAGAGGGCGATCCCCGGATCGTCGAGGAAGGTCGCCGCATTGGCGATGTGGAAGGTCGATCGCCGGGTGGTCCGGACGTCGGCGGTGTGCGGGCGGTGGAGCAGGATGGCGAGCTCGCCGAAGATCGCGCCCGGCTCGTCGATCTCGGCGATCCGGACGCCGTCCTTGCTGATCTCGACCGACCCGTCCTTCAGGATCAGCACCCGGCCGGTGGTCGAGCCGCTTTCGATCACCAGCGTCTCGGCTTCCAGGCTGAGCACCGGCACGGCCTGCAGCCGTTGCCGCAGCCTCTCGAAATCGGGGCCGAAGGCGGTCGGGTCAGCAGACATGGAACGACAGCCAGCCGATCACCTCGCCGGAGGCGTCCTCGACCTCCTGGTGCTCGTAGCAGCCGCCGGGCGGCGGCGCCCCGGGGGCGCGCGTGAACACCGGCTCGACCGGCGGCACCGGCTCGCTGCCCTCGCCGGCCGGCTGGAGCAGGTCGACCGCCTCGCCGTCGGCTTCGGCGACGCAGTCCCATTCGGCGTCGAGCACGTCGACGAGGCGCATGCCGACCTTGCCCTGGTCCATCGGACGGGCCGTCAGCACGCTCGCCGGCTCCGACGAGGCGGCGAGGCAGGCGTCGATGGCGGGCAGGAAGTCGAACAGGTACTCGGCCCAGGTCCCTTCGATCTCGGCCGACATGGTCTCGGTGGCTTCGGCCGGACGCTCGCCCGGCGCCGCGACGGCGAGAGCCGAAAGCACCACCGCCAGACGATCAATGCGCATGATGATGCCCGTGCTCGTAGTGGTCGCGGAGCGGATCGCCGCCGAAGTCGAGCGTCCGGTCGTGCCAGACCGAATGGATGTGGTTGGCGTCGTTCTGGGTGTTGTCGAACTCGATCAGCGCGACCGCGCCATGGAGGCGCCAGTAGTGCGCGCCCCGGCCGTCGAACGCCCCGGCCCAGGCGAAGCGCACGTCCGCCAGCCCGGCCTCGCGCAGGCGGGCGAAGGCGGCTTCGGCGAGATCCTTCCGGAGGTTCCGGGCATAGGTCTCCATCAGGGCGAGCGCCAGGTTGCGTCCGGGCTCCGCCATCGCGCCGAGGGCGAGCCCGACCGGCCGCTCGAGCGCGGCCTCGCGGCCGGGGCCGGTGACGATGTTGCCGGGCGAGGTGAGCGCGATCACCGCCTGTTGCCGCGCCGCCTCGTCGAGGCCACGGATCAGCTCGAAGGCGAGGTCGCTCTCGCGCGCGAGCACGCGGCGGCCGGCCATCGGCAGATGCGCCGGCACGGTCGCCGGGTTGCTGCCGAGGAAGGCGGGCGTCACGCCGACGATCCGCTCGTCGGCGCCGGTGAAGTTGAGCGAAAGGTGGTGCCCCTCGATCCGCCAGCCCCAGGCGCCGTGCCCGGGCGTGCCGAACACGGTCAGGCTGTAGTTCAAGGGATCGCGGAACGCCTCGTTGCGCTCGATCCGGCCGAGCGGCTCCTCGAGCGCCATGATCCCGACCGCCTTCTCGTGCCCGGCTTCGCTGAGGGCGAAGCGGAGCAACCGGTCGACCCGCTCGCGCGCCTCCTCACCCATCTCGCGGAGCGGCAGCCCGGCCCGCGGGCGCGGGATGTAGTGCCAGTCGCGGCGGTTGGGGTCGCCGAACGTGCGGGTCGCGCGGCCACGCACCTGGTCCGGAAGCGCGTCGAGGACCTCGCGCACGAGCCGCGCCATGATCACGCCGCTGGCCCGCCCCCCGACCGGGCCGGCGCGCCCGCTGGTGCCGGTTGCGGCGTGCTGACGGTTGTCCATCATACCCCTCCCGGAACGAGTATACCCCGGGGGCCCGGAACGACCATAGCGGCCCGTTCGGGAAGGACAACGCGGCCGTCCGCGATCGATCACCGGTGCCCCCGCCCGTATAGCAGGGGCGGGGCCGGGCGCCGCCGCGGCGGCGCCGGATCAGGCCGCCGCCTGCTGCGCCTTGTAGATCCGGTTGGCGGCGGAGAGGACGGCGCGGAGCGAGGCGGTGACGATGTTCTTGTGCCGCCCGACCCCGAAGGTGCTCTCCCCGTGCCTGCCCCGCGCCTCGACGTAGGCGACCGCGGTCGCGTTTGCCCCCGCCCCGACCGCGTGCTCGCGATAGTCGACCACCTCGAGGTCGAGGCCAAAGGCTCGGTTCAGGGCGGCGACGAAGGCGTCGATCGGGCCGGTCCCGGTGCCGCTGATCTCGCGCTCGCGACCGTCGTCGGCGATCACGGCGGTCAGATGGCGCTGCTCCGCGTCCGCGTCGTCGGGCTCGGTCCGGTGATGGAGGAAGCCGAACCGGCCGCCGGTCAGGTACTCGCGCTCGAAGGTGTCCCAGATCGCGGCGCTGTCCATCTCCAGGCCGGTCCGGTCGGCCACCTCCTGCACCGCGTGGGAGAACTCGATCTGGAGGCGGCGCGGCAGCTGCATGCCGTGGTCGGCCTCCATGACGTAGGCGATGCCGCCCTTGCCGGACTGGCTGTTGATCCGGATCACCGCCTCGTAGCTGCGACCGAGGTCCTTCGGATCGATCGGCAGGTAGGGCACCTCCCAGACGCCGCTGTTGCTAGCCCGCATCGCCTGGAAGCCCTTGTTGATGGCGTCCTGGTGGGAGCCGGAGAAGGCGGTGAAGACCAGCTCGCCCGCGTACGGGTGGCGCGGGTGGACCGGAAGCTGGTTGCAGTGCTCGGCGACCCGGACCAGCGCGCCGATGTCGGAGATGTCGAGGTTCGGATCGACCCCCTGGCTGAACAGGTTCAGGGCGAGCGTGACGAGGTCGACGTTGCCGGTCCGCTCACCGTTGCCGAACAGGGTCCCCTCGACCCGCTCGGCCCCCGCCATCAGCGCCAGCTCGGTCGCGGCGACGCCGGTGCCCCGGTCGTTGTGCGGGTGGACCGAGAGGATGATCGACTCCCGGTCGCTCACATGCCGGGCGAACCACTCGATCTGGTCGGCGTGGACGTTCGGGGTCGAGACCTCGACCGTCGCCGGGAGGTTGAGGATCAGCCGGTTGTCTGGTGTCGGGCGGTAGACGTCCTTGACTGCCTCGCAGATCTCGAGCGCGAACTCGAGCTCGGTCTGGGTGAAGCTCTCCGGCGAATACTGGTAGATCAGCTCGGTGCCGGTGAAGCCGTCGCCGATCTCCTTGATCAGCCGGGCGCCCTGGACCGCGATGTCGATGATCCCCTGGCGGTCCTGCCTGAAGACCACCCGCCGCTGCAGCTCGGAGGTCGAGTTGTACAGATGGACGATCGCCTTCGGCGCGCCCTCGATCGCCTCGAAGGTCCGGCGGATCAGGGCTTCCCGCGACTGGGTCAGCACCTGGATGGTGACGTCGTCCGGGATCAGGCCGTGCTCGATGATGTGGCGGACGAAGCCGTAGTCGGTCTCGGAGGCCGACGGGAAGCCGACCTCGATCTCCTTGAAGCCCATGCCGACGAGCGCTTCCCACATCCGCTTCTTGCGCTCGAGGCCCATCGGCTCGATCAGGGCCTGGTTGCCGTCGCGGAGGTCGACGCTGCACCAGACCGGCGCCTTGTCGATGACCCGGTCGGGCCACTGCCGGTCGGGCAGGTCGACCGGGGGGAACGGTCTGTACTTCTTCGTCGGGTCGGCACGCATGGGGTGGTCCTCGCTTCCGCGCCCGGCCGGGCGTCTGTCCTCTGGCATCTCGCGTGGGGCGGCTCGGAGATTGCGGTCGTCGAGCGCCGCGTCAGGCTCGGCGACCGCCGGTAAGTCGGAGGCCCGGCCCGGAGACGAAGAAGCGCGAAGCTGAGGAGGTGAGGGAACCCATGACCATGACCTGCGACCTGCTGAAGGGACCGGAGTCGGATGCCCCGGCGCTCGTTTTCAGAGCGCCGGGCCGGTAAGGAGCAGGTGCATGCAACGGGTCATGGCCATCGGAAAGCACAGATCGCCCCGAGCGTCAACCGTGCGGCCGACGCGCGTGATCCGGAACCTTCGGGAGCCGCGGACACCGGCCGCCGCCAGCGGCGTTGTGCAGTCAGCCCGACGTGGGCCCACGCCTCGCTCCCGAAGGTGATCATGTTCTTCGATTCGTTCGCCGAGATCGGACGCACCCTCCTGGTCGGCACGCTCGCCTACCTGAGCCTCGTCCTTCTGCTCCGGGCGTCCGGCAAACGGACGCTCACCAAGCTCAACGCCTTCGACCTCGTGGTCACGGTCGCGCTCGGCTCGACCCTCGCGACCATCCTGTTGAGCCAGTCGGTCGCCCTGGCCGAGGGCATCACCGCGCTCGCCCTCCTGATCGGCCTCCAGTACGGCATCGCCTGGCTCTCGGTCCGTTCCGATCGCTTCCAGGCGCTGATCAAGAGCGAGCCGACGCTGATCGCCCGCCAGGGCCGCCTGCTGGAGGGCGCCATGAAGGACCAGCGGATCAGCCGCGAGGAGGTGCTGGCCGCGCTCCGCGCCGAAGGGGTGCGCGACCTGGACGAGCTCGAGGCGGTGATCCTCGAGACCGACGGGTCGATCAGCGTCCTCAAGACCGGTCCCGGGGTGGCGCTGACGCTGGACACCGTCGACGCCGCGGCCGGGTCCGACCGGCTCGGGCCGACCGCCTGAGGCGCCTGTTCGCCTCGGGGAGCCGCGCTCAGCGCATCATCTTCGGCAGCCAGAGCGGGATCTCGGGCAGCAGCGTGATCAGCGCAAGGGTGGCTCCGAGCGGCAGGTAGAACGGCAGGAGCTCGATCAGCACGCTGCGCATCGAGATCTTGGCGATGTCCGTGATCAGGAACAGCGCGAGACCCATCGGCGGCGTCAGCAGCCCGAGCATCAGGTTGAAGATCGCGACGATCCCGAGATGCACCGGATCGACCCCGGCGAGGTGCAGCGGGCCGGCGATGATCGGGATGACCAGGAGCGTCGCGGTCGTGCTGTCCAGGACCATGCCGACGATGAGCAGGATGACGTTCGCGATCAGGAGCAGGACCAGCGGGTCGGTGCTGAGCGACAGGAGCGCCTGGGCGAAGACCTGCGGGACCTGCTCGATGGTCAGGATCCAGCCGAAGATCGCGGCCGCGGACACGATGATCAGGATCGCGGACGTGCTCTTCAGGGTCTCGTAGCCGGCATAGAGGAGATGGCGCAGGGTCAGCGTGCGGTAGACGAAGGCGCTGATCAGGATGACGTAGATCACGGTGACGGAAGCGGCCTCGGTCGGCGTGAAGAAGCCGAGCAGCATGCCGAGGACCAGCAGCACCGGGGTCAGCAGGGCGGGCAGCGCCGGCAGGAGGTCACGGACGATCTCCCGCGGCGTGGACCACCGCGCCGCGCGCGGAAAATCGCGAAAGCGGGCCATGACCGCGACCGTGATCATCAGCAGCACGACGCAGATCAGCGCGGGCAGGATCCCCGCGAGCAGCAGCTGCACGATCGACACGCTGGTGATCGAGCCGTAGATGATGAGCGGGATGCTCGGCGGGAAGATCGGGCCGACCACCGCTGACGCGCAGGTCAGGGCGCCCGAGAACTCCGGCGTGAAGCCGCGCGCGGTCATGGCCTTGACCTCGATGCGCCCGAGGCCGCCGATGTCGGCGAGCGCGGCGCCGCTCATGCCCGAGAAGATCAGGCTCGAGAAGATGTTGACCTGGCCGAGCCCCCCCGGTGCCCGGCCGACCAGGGTGTCGGCGAAGCGGAAGATCCGCTCGGTGATCCCGGCCTGGTTCATGAAGTTGCCGACGAAGATGAAGATCGGCACCGCCACCAGCGGGAAGGAATCCAGCGCGTACGACATGCGCTGCCCGATCAGCTCGATCGGAATGTCCTTGATCAGGACATAGGCGCCGGCCGGGATCAGGATCGCCAGCACGACCGGCCAGCCGAGCAGGAAGAGAATGCCGAAGGCGGCGATCACCGCGAGGCTCATGCCAGGGTCTCCGCCACGCCCGCGCTCCGGCTCGCCATCAGATCTCCGGCAGGTCTTCCGGGGGCTGCTCCTCGGCGAAGCTCACGTAGAGATCCCGGTCGTGCAGCGCCTTGACGAACTGGATGGCGCACTCGAGCGCCGCGAGGAGCAGGCCGACGAAGGCCGCGGAGAAGAACACCCAGTAGGGGATGCCGAGGGTCGGGGTGGCGTTGTTGAGGTTGCGCAGCACCGCGACCGCGACCGAGAACGACGCGAACCCGAAGGCGAGGACCCCGCTCGCGGCGATGACGATCCTGATCGTTCGCCGCAGGTCGGCCGGCAACCCCGCGCTCAGATCTTCGATCCGGATGCTCGCGCCAGAGGAGATCACGTAGGGCAGCGTCACGAACACGACGCAGATCAGCATGAAGCGGGTGAGCTCTCCCGCGCCGATGAAGGCGTAGGGGGTGAAGCGGAGCCCCACCTGCAGGGCCGGCAGCGCGATCATCAGGGCCAGGAGGCCGAGGCCGAGCCAGCGGAGCGTCTTCCGCACC
>DASUSF010000112.1:0-5477 GCA_036375275.1 Geminicoccaceae bacterium
CCTTGGGCGTGACCTTGCCGACCAGGATGTCGCCGGCCTTGACCTCGGCGCCGATGTAGACGATGCCCGCCTCGTCGAGGTTGCGTAGGGACTCCTCACCGACGTTCGGGATGTCGCGGGTGATCGACTCCGGCCCGAGCTTGGTGTCCCGGGCCATGACCTCGAACTCCTCGATGTGGATCGAGGTGAACACGTCGTCGCGGACGATCCGCTCCGAGATCAGAATGGAGTCCTCGAAGTTGTAGCCGTTCCACGGCATGAACGCGACCAGCGCGTTCCGCCCGAGCGCCAGCTCGCCGAGGTTGGTCGAAGGCCCGTCGGCGATGATGTCGCCGGCGCGGACCTTGTCGCCGATCTTCACCACCGGGCGCTGGTTGATGCAGGTGTTCTGGTTCGAGCGCTGGAACTTCCTGAGCGTGTAGATGTCGACGACCGAGTCGGCGCGCGCGTCCTCGTCGGTGACCCGGATCACGATCCGCCCGGCGTCGACCTGGTCGACCGTGCCGCCCCGCTTGGCGGTGATCGCGGCGCCGCTGTCGCGCGCCACCACGGCCTCCATGCCGGTGCCGACCAGCGGCGCCTCGGACTGGATCAGGGGCACCGCCTGACGCTGCATGTTCGAGCCCATCAGCGCCCGGTTGGCGTCGTCGTTCTCGAGGAACGGGATCAGCGCCGCCGCGACCGAGACCAGCTGCTTCGGCGAGACGTCGATGAAGTCGATCGTCTCCGGCCGCGCCAGGACGAAATCGCCGTTGACCCGGCAGCTGACCAGGTCCTGACCGAAGCGCCGGTCCCCGGTCAGCTCGGCGTTGGCCTGCGCGATCGTGTAGCGGCCCTCATCCATGGCCGACAGGTAGACCACCTCGTCGCTCACCTGACCGTCGACGATCCGGCGATAGGGGCTCTCGATGAAGCCGTACTTGTTGATCCTGGAGTAGGTCGCGAGGCTGTTGATCAGGCCGATGTTCGGCCCCTCCGGGGTCTCGATCGGGCAGATCCGGCCGTAGTGGGTCGGATGCACGTCGCGCACCTCGAAGCCCGCCCGCTCGCGGGTCAGGCCACCCGGCCCGAGCGCCGAGAGGCGCCGCTTGTGCGTGATCTCGCTTAGGGGATTGGTCTGGTCCATGAACTGCGACAGCTGCGAAGAGCCGAAGAATTCCCGGACCGCCGCCGCCACGGGCTTCGCGTTGATCAGGTCGTGCGGCATGGCGGCGTCGATCTCGACCGAGCTCATCCGCTCGCGCACCGCCCGCTCCATCCGGAGCAGGCCGACCCGGAACTGGTTCTCCATCAGCTCGCCGACCGAGCGCACCCGGCGGTTGCCCAGATGGTCGATGTCGTCGACCTCGCCCCGGCCATCCTTGATCTCGATCATCTGCTTGACGACCGCGAGGATGTCCTCGCTCCGGAGCACGCGGAGCGTGTCCTCGGTCTCGATGCCGAGGCGCGAGTTCATCTTGACCCGACCGACCGGCGAGAGGTCGTAGCGCTCGGAATCGAAGAACAGGCCGTGGAACAGGTTCTCGGCGGTGTCGAGGTTCGGCGGCTCGCCCGGGCGGAGCACCCGGTAGATGTCGATCAGCGCGTCCTCCCGGGTGTTGCAGCGCTCGACCGCGAGGGTGTGCCGGATGTAGGGGCCGACGGTGACGTGGTCGATGTCGAGCAGCGGCAGCTCCTCGACGCCCGCCTCGGCGAGCCGGCCGAGCAGCTCCGGGGTCAGCTCCTCGCCCGCTTCCGCCAGCACGAGGCCGTTCGATTCGTCGATCAGGTCGACCGCCAGATAGCGCCCGACCAGCTCCTCGCCCGAGATGTAGAGGTCCTTGACGCCCTGGTCCTCCAGCCGCTTCAGGAGCCGGGGCGTCATCTTGGTGCCGGCTTCCGCGAGCACGTCGCCGCTGGTCGCGTCGACCAGGTCGACCGCGAGCTTCTGGCCGCGCAGCCGCTCGGGGCGGAACGGCTCGCGCCAGCCCTGGCCGACCCGGGTGAAGGTCACCTGGCCGTAGAAGTAGCCGAGAATGTCCTCGCGCGAGAGCCCGAGCGCCAGGAACAGCGTGGTCGCCGGCAGCTTGCGGCGCCGGTCGATCCGGACGTGGATGATGTCCTTGGCGTCGAACTCGAAGTCGAGCCACGAGCCGCGGTAGGGGATCACCCGCGCGGCGAACAGGTACTTGCCCGAGCTGTGGGTCTTGCCCTTGTCGTGGTCGTAGAACACGCCCGGCGAGCGGTGCATCTGGGAGACGATGACCCGCTCGGTGCCGTTGATCACGAAGGTCCCGTTGTCGGTCATCAGCGGCAGGTCGCCCATGTAGACGTCCTGCTCCTTGATGTCGCGCACGCTCTTCGAGCCGGTGTCCTCGTCGACGTCCCAGACGATCAGCCGGAGCGTGACCCGGAGCGGCGCGGCGTAGGTCATGCCGCGCTGGTGGCACTCCTCGACGTCGTACTTCGGCTCCTCGAGCTCGTAGCGCACGAAGTCGAGCGCTGCGCGCTCGGCGAAGTCCCGGATCGGGAAGACCGACTTGAACACCTCCTGCAGACCGGCGTGCGCCCGATCCTCGGGCCGGGTCAGCATCTGCAGGAAGCCCTCGTAGCTGGTCCGCTGAACCTCGATCAGGTTCGGCATCACCGTGACCTCGGGGATGCGCCCGAAGCTCTTACGGATGCGCTTGCGACCGGTGAACGAGTGTGTCATGGCATTTCCTAGGCTCGACGCGGAACGGCCCGCCACGGTCCGGGGCGACGGACCCTCAGACCCGGCAGGCTGGTTCCGCCGACGACGGCGGATGGCGCGGTGATCCGCGGACGTGTCGGGCGGCGACGCCGCCCGCAGGGGAGACGCGGCGTCCCCACCCCGGCGCCGGGCACGGCCGCGAAGGGCGGCGCCTCCCGGCCGGGGCGGGATCGTCGTTCGACGCGCAGCGTTACTTGACCTCCACGGAGGCGCCCGCGCCCTCGAGCTGCGCCTTCAGCTTCTGCGCCTCGTCCTTGGAGACGCCCTCCTTGACCGGCTTGGGCGCGCCCTCGACGAGGTCCTTGGCCTCCTTCAGGCCGAGCCCGGTGATCGCGCGCACCTCTTTGATGACGTTGATCTTCTTGTCACCGGCGCCGGCCAGGATGACGTCGAACTCGGTCTGCTCCTCGGCGGGCTCCGCCGCTGCCGCCGCCGCGCCGCCGCCGGCCACCGCCGCCACCGGTGCCGCCGCCGAGACACCCCACTTGTCCTCGAGCATCTTCGACAGCTCGGCCGCCTCGATGACGGTCAGCGCCGACAGATCCTCGACCAGCTGCTCAAGATTCGCCATGACCCGCTTCTCCTCAACTCCAACCTCGGCACCGCGCCCCGCGGCCCGTCATCCCTGTTGATTCTGCTCCGCGTATGCCGCGAGAACCCGCGCCACCTGGCCGCCCGGCGCCTGCAGCAGCCCGACCAGACGCGACGCCGGCGCGGCGATCAGACCGACCAGCCGGGCGCGGAGTTCGTCCAGCGAGGGCAGGTCGGCGAGCGCCCTGACCTGCTCGGGCGGCAGCACCTGGCCGGCCAGGCCGCCCCCGATGATGATCAGCTTGTCGTTCTTCTTCGCGAACCCGACCGCCGCCTTCGGCGCCGCCATCGGGTCGGCCGAGAAGGCGACCCCGGTCGGCCCGGTGAACAGGTCGGCGAGCCCGGCGTAGGCGCCGTCCTCGAGCGCGAGTCGGGCGAGCCGGTTCTTGGTCACCCGGAACGAGGCCCCGGCGTCGCGCATGCTCCGCCGCAGCGCGGTCATTTCGGCGACGGTCAGCCCCTTGTAATGGGTGACCACGACCGAGCCCGCGCCGCCGAACACGCCGCGCAGGTCGTCGACCACCGCCTCCTTACCAGCCCTGAGCACGCTGACCCTCCAAACCCTGCTCGAACGGACGCACCCGCACCACCCCGCACGAAGGGGTGATCGAGCGCAGCTGTTCCTGACCCATCAACCGGACACGATGCTGTTGGCGCCACCAGAACGCGACGGATCCGTCCGCCGGAGAGGACTCTCCGCAGCCGGATATAGGTACGAGCGGCTCATCGACCAGGGCAGGGAGCATAGCTTCTGATCCTGGCCGCGCAAGCCCTTTCGATCGACCACCGCTCCGCCCGTGCCGCATGGCGTCAGGCCTGGGCGACCAGGCTCGCGACATCGAGCCGGACGCCCGGGCCCATGGTCGAGCTCAGCGCCGCCCGCTTGAGGTAGGTGCCCTTGGCGCCGCTCGGCTTGGCCCGGTTGATCGCGTCGACGAACGCCTGGATGTTCTCGATCAGCCGCTCGTCCTCGAAGCTGACCTTGCCGACCCCGCCGTGCACGATTCCGGCCTTCTCGACCCGGAACTGGACCTGGCCGGCCTTGGCCGCCTGCACCGCCTGGGCCACGTTCGGGGTCACGGTGCCGAGCCTGGGGTTGGGCATCAGCCCGCGGGGCCCGAGGATCCGGCCGAGGCGACCGACCACCGGCATCATGTCCGGCGTCGCGATGCAGCGGTCGAAGTCGATCTTGCCTTCCTGGATCTGCTGCGCGAGATCCTCGGCGCCGACCACGTCCGCACCGGCGGCCTTCGCCTCCTCGGCCTTGTCGCCGCGGGCGAACACGGCGACGCGGGCGACCTTGCCGGTGCCGTGCGGCAGGTCGACCGTGCCGCGGACCATCTGGTCGGCGTGCCGGGGGTCGACCCCGAGATTAAGGGCCAGCTCGACCGTCTCGTCGAACTTCGCCTTCGCCGTCCGCTTGATCAGGCCGACCGCCTCGGGCAGCGCATAGCCCTTGTTCCGGTCGACCTGGTCGAGGGCGGCGCGGAGCCGCTTGCCACGCTTCGCCATCGCCCTACTCCACCACCTCGAGGCCCATGGACGCGGCCGATCCGCGAACCATCTTGACCGCCGCCTCGACGTCGTTGGCGTTCAGGTCCTGCATCTTCTGCGAGGCGATCTCGCGGACCTGCGCCATGGTGACCTGCCCGCTCGTCGCCCGGCCCGGCGTCGCGTGCCCCTTCTCGAGTCCCGCCGCCTTCTTTAGGAAGTAGCTGGTCGGCGGGGTCTTGGTGGTGAAGGTGAAGGTGCGGTCCGCGAACGCCGTGATCACCACCGGGATCGGCATCCCCGGCTCCATGTTCTGGGTCGCGGCGTTGAACGCCTTGCAGAACTCCATGATGTTGAGCCCGCGCTGGCCGAGCGCCGGGCCGATCGGCGGTGACGGGTTGGCCTTGCCCGCCGGCACCTGGAGCTTGATGTAGCCGATGACCTTCTTCGCCATTCAAGGCTTCCCTTGCTGGTGCGGTACCAGCGCGGCGGGCCTGCCGCCCGGCCGCTCCCGCACGCTACGAACCCTAGAGCTTCTCGACTTGTGAATATTCCAGCTCGACCGGCGTCGCGCGGCCGAAGATCGAGACCGCGACCTTGAGCCGGCCCTTGCCCTCGTCGACCTCCTCGACCGTGCCGTTGAACGAGCTGAACGGGCCGTCGG
>DASUSF010000113.1:0-4101 GCA_036375275.1 Geminicoccaceae bacterium
CGGCACGGTCGGCATGGCGATCCACCACAAGCTCGCCCACGTGCTCGGCGGCAGCTTCGACCTGCCCCACGCCGAGACCCACACCATCCTCCTGCCCTACACCACGGCCTACAACCGCGCGGCCGCCCCAGACGCGCTGGCCCGGATCGCCCGCGCCCTCGGCCACGACGACGCGCCGCTCGCGATCCAGGGCCTGATCCGGAAGATCGGCGCGCCCCCGAAGCTCGAGGCGCTCGGGCTCGCCGAGGCGGACCTCGACCGCGCGGTCGAGATCGCGCTCGACGCGCCGTTCTACAACCCGGCGCCGGTCACCCGGGAAGGTGTGCGCCGGCTGCTCGAGGACGCCTTCCACGGCCGGCCGCCGGCCTGAGCTGGAAACGATCATGTGAAGCAGGGCGGAATTGTGCGCCTCGTCCGCCGGCGCCATCTCGCAGGCATACCCGAACCGGAGACCATCGCCATGACGCCGCTCGTGAACGGCCTGCACCACGTCACCGCGATCAGCGGCGCGGCGCAGCGGAACGTCGACTTCTACGCCCGGCTGCTCGGGCTGCGCTTCGTCAAGAAGACGGTGAACTTCGACGACCCGACCGTCTACCACCTGTACTACGGCGACCGCCTCGGCACGCCCGGCACGGCGCTGACCTTCTTCCCGTGGGAGCACATGGGGCGTGGGCGCGCCGGCGTCGGCGAGGCGTCGCTCACCCAGTTCGCCGTGCCGGAGGGCAGCCTCGGCTTCTGGCGCGAGAGGCTGGAATCCGCGGGCGTCCCGCTCGCCGGCCCGGCCGCGGCGTTCGGGGAGGAGCGCCTGGTGTTCGAGGACCCGGACGGCATGAAGGCCGCGCTGGTCACTGGCGCGGCCGACAGCCCGACCCTCTGGACGGCCGCCGGGATCGACGAGGCGCACGCGATCCGCGGCTTCCACGGGGTGACCCTGGCAGTCGCCGACCACGCCGCCACCGCGCAGGTGCTGACCGGCCTGCTCGACTACCGCGAGGCCGGTCGCGAGGGGAACGCGCGGCGGTACGTCGCCGCCGGCGAGGTCCCGGCGCGGGTGGTCGACCTGGTCGAGCTGCCCGGAGGCCCATCCGCCCTCCAGGGCGCGGGAAGCGTCCACCACGTCGCCTTCCGGGTCGCCGACCGGGCGGCGCAGAAGGAGGTCCGGGCACGGATCGCCGGCGCCGGGCTCGGGATCACGCCGGTGATCGACCGCAACTACTTCTTCTCGGTCTACTTCCGCTCCCCCGGCGGCGTGCTGTTCGAGGTCGCGACGGACGAGCCCGGCTTCACGGTCGACGAGCCAGCCGAGACGCTCGGGCAGGCGCTCAAGCTGCCGGCGCAGCACGAGCACCTCCGGGCGCGGCTCGAGCGCACGCTGCCGCCGCTCGAGGTGTAAGGGCCATGGCCGCGAACGCGCTCGCGACCCACCGCCACATCCATAGCCCCGGCCGCGCCCGGGACCGGCGGACGCTCCTGATGCTGCACGGGACCGGCGACGACGAGACCGGGTTCGCCCGGCTCGCGCCGGTGATCGCGCCGGACGCGGCCGTGCTCAGCGTCCGCGGCAACGTCAGCGAGCACGGCATGGCGCGGTTCTTCCGCCGCCACGCCGAGGGCGTCTACGACATGGCCGACCTCGCCCGGCGCACCACCGAGCTCGCCGGGTTCGTCGAAGCCGCGGTCTCGCACTACCGCCTCGATCCGGACGCGCTGATCGGGGTCGGCTACTCGAACGGCGCCAACATCCTGGCGAGCCTCCTGTTCACCCGGCCGGCCCTCGTCCCGCGGGCGGTCCTGATGCACCCGCTGATCCCGTTCGACCCGCCCGCCCAGCCGGGCCTCGCCGGCCGCTCGCTGCTGATCACCGGCGGCGAGCGGGACCCGATCGCGCCCGCCGCCGCGACCCGGGCCCTCGCCGGCTGGTTCGCCGCCCAGGGCGCGTCGGTCCGCACGCTCCTCCACCCGGGCGGGCACGAGCTCCGCCCGGAGGAGCTGGAAGCGGCGCGCGGGTTCCTGGTGGAGGCTCGCGCGACGACACCGGTCTGACGCGCTGAGGGTGCGGATTGTCGGCCTCTCCTTCGAGGGAGAGGCCGAACGGGGCCCCGACCCGTTCGGCGGGCGAGGGTGGTCTCGCGAAAAACTACTGCGGGAGGGAGCCCTGGATGCCCTCGACGTAGTAGTCCATGCGCAGCAGCTCCTCGTCGCTCAAGGTCTCGCCCTCGGCCACGACCTCCTCGCCGGCCTGGTTGTTGATCGGACCCTGGAACGGGTGCAGCTCGCCGGACGCGATGGCTTCCCTGACCTTCTCGGCCTCGGCCCGGACCTCCTCCGGCACGGCATCGCCGTAGGGGGCGATCTCGACCATGCCGGTGTCGATGCCGCCCCAGGTGTCCTTGGATTCCCAGGTGCCCTCGACGACCGCCCGGGTGCGCTCGACGTAGTAGTCGTTCCAGTTGTCGACGATCGCGGTGAGCTGCGCGGTCGGCGCGAAGCTCCGCATGTCGGAGGCCTGGCCGAAGGCGTAGACGCCCCGGTCCTCCGCCACCTGCAGCGCCGCCGGGCTGTCGGTGTGCTGGACGATGATGTCGGCGCCCTGGTCGATCAGGGTCTTGGCGGCGTCGCCCTCCTTGCCCGGGTCGTACCAGGTGTTGACCCAGACCACCTTGATCTGGATGTCCGGGTTGACCTCGGCGGCGGCGAGATAGAAGGCGTTGATGCCGCGGATCACCTCGGGGATCGGGAAGGACGCGATGTAGCCGACGATCCCGCTCTCGCTCATGTGCCCGGCGATGGTGCCGATCACGGCGCGGCCCTCGTAGAAGCGGGCGGCGTAGGTCGCGAGGTTGTCGAGGCGCTGGTAGCCGGTGGCGTGCTCGAACTTGACGTCCGGGAACTGGCGGGCGACCCGGACGGTCGGGTTCATGAAGCCGAAGCTGGTGGTGAAGATCAGGTCGTGGCCGGTGGAGGCGAGCTGGCGGATCACCCGCTCGGCGTCGGGCCCCTCGGACACGCTCTCGACGAAGGTGGTCTCGACCGCGTCGTCCGGGAAGGCCTCCTCGACCGCCTGCCGGCCGACGTCGTGGCGGTAGGTCCAGCCGTGGTCGCCGACCGGGCCGACGTAGACGAAGCCCACCTTGGTGGGCTCGTCCTGGGCCGGGGCGGCGGCTGCGAGGCCCAGCCCGACGCTCAGGCAGGCGGCCGCGCCGAGAGCGAGGCGGCGGGTCGGTCGGTGCTGCATGGGTCCGGTTTCTCCCTTGGTTGTGGTCGACCGTCTCATGCGGTCGGATGGAACGGCTTGCCGAGGCAGGCCGGGGCGCCCTGCCAGCCGCGCCAGGGGCCGGCCGAGATCAGGACGAGGACCAGGATGGTCGCGAGGTAGGGCAGCATCGAGAGCAGCTGCGCCGGGAGATGGAACAGCCCCGAGCCCTGGGCGTGCAGCTGCAGGATCGTGACCCCGCCGAACAGCCAGGCGCCGATCAGCACCCGCCACGGCCGCCAGGCGGCGAACACGACCAGCGCGAGCGCGATCCAGCCGCGGCCCGCGGTCATCTCCTCGGCCCACATCGGGGTGTAGGCGAGCGAGAGGTAGGCGCCGCCGAGCCCGCTCATCGCGCCGCCGAACAGGACCGCGAGGTAACGGATCCCGATCACCGGATAGCCGATGACGTGCGCCGCCTCGTGGTTCTCGCCGACCGCCCGCAGCACGAGGCCGGCGCGGCTGCTGCTCAGGAACCAGGCGACCGCCGCGGTCATCAGGATCGCGAGATAGACCAGCGCGTCGTGGCCGAAGAGCAGCGGCCCGGCGACCGGCAGGTCGGACAGCACCGGCAGGTCGAGGCGCGGCAGGCGCGCCACGGGCGTGCCGACGAACCCCGCGCCGACGAGCGCGCTGAGGCCGATCCCGAAGATCGTGAGGGCGAGGCCGGTCGCCACCTGGTTGGCCAGGAGCGAGAGCGTCAGCGCGCCGAAGACGAGGCCCATGGCGGCCCCGGCGAGCGCGCCCGCGGCCACGCCGAGGGTGCCGCTGCCGGTGGTGAGGGTGACCGCGAACGCGGTCACCGCTCCGGCGAGCATCATGCCTTCGACGCCGAGGTTGAGGAC
>DASUSF010000114.1:0-3003 GCA_036375275.1 Geminicoccaceae bacterium
TGCCCGGCCGGTCCCGCCTCCGAGGCCCGGCGGTCATCCAGCAGGGCGCTTCGCCAGAGCGAGGCCGACGCCGAGCGCGATCATCGCGCCTCCCGACGTCTCTCGCAACCGGCGGATCAACGCGGGACGCGCGGCGGCGCCGGTTCGGATGCCGCCGGCCGCGCAGGCGACCGCAATGTCGGCGAGCGTGTTGAGCGCAACCGACACGGAGCCAAGCATCACGAACTGCACTGCCACGGGGGCTGCATGCGCATTCCGGGCTCATCCGGTCCGGCGTTCCGATAGCATCCGGTCAGTGATTCCGATCTGATCCGGTCACGGATTCCGGGGCATCCGGTCACCTGATGCTCCGGCCGAGACCAGCGCCGCTGGGCGATCGTGCAGCGGGATAGCCTTGCGCCTTCGAGCAGGCGCAGGGACCCCGAGATGAGACGATTGCCGATGCGCAAGATTGCAGAGGCCCTCCGGTTGAGGGCGGCCGGGCTTTCGACCCGGAAGATCGCGGCGAGCCTGTCGGTCGCGCAGTCGACCGTCGCCGAGTATTTGAAGCGGGCGGACCGTGCCGGCCTGTCCTGGCCGCTGCCGGCGGGCGCGACCGATACCGATCTCGAGCGCCGCCTGTTCGCGCCCGTGGGCGGCAGGACGCGGCGCGGCCTGGAGCAGCCCGATTGGGCGGCCGTGCATCGCGAGCTGCGGCGCAAGGGGGTGACGCTCTCCCTGGTCTGGGAGGAATACCGGGCCGCCCATCCCGACGACGGCTATGGCTACAGCAGGTTCTGCGAGCTCTATCGCCGCTGGGAGGCTCGGCTTTCTCCTTCCATGCGGCAGCATCACGCCGCCGGCGAGCGCGTCTTCGTCGACTATGCCGGCGACACGCTGGAGATCGTCGACGGCGAGACCGGCGAGATGAGGCGGGCGCAGATCTTCGTCGGCGTGCTGGGCGCCTCGAACTACACCTACGCCGAAGCGAGCTGGACGCAGAACCTGCCGGACTGGATCGGCGCCCATGTCCGGATGCTGGCCTTCTTCGGCGGCACGCCCGAACAGCTGGTCTCCGACAACCTCAAGGCCGGCGTCACGAAGGCGTGCTTCCACGAGCCGCGGATCAACCGGACCTATGCGGAGATGGCGGCGCACTACGAGACCGCGGTGATCCCGGCGCGGCCCTTCAAGCCGCGCGACAAGGCGAAGGTCGAGGTCGGTGTCCAGCTCGTGCAGCGCTGGATTATCGCGCGGTTGCGCAAACGGCGGTTCTTCTCGCTCGCCGAGGCGAACGCGGCGATCCGGGAGCTGCTCGACCGCCTGAACGGCAAGGTCACCCGTCATCTCGGGGCCAGCCGCCGGGCGTTGTTCGAGCAGCTCGACAAGCCGGCGCTGAAGCCGCTGCCGTCCACGCCCTACGCCTACGCCGAGTGGCTCGAGCGGCGGGTCGGGCTCGACTACCACGTCGAGGTCGAGAAGCATTTCTACTCGGTCCCGCACCAGCTCCTGAAGAAGACGCTCTGGGTCCGGGTCGCCGCCCGGACGGTCGAGATCTTCCATGAGGGCCAGCGCGTCGCCTCACATGTCCGGACGTCGGGCAACGCCAGGCACACGACCGTGGCCGCGCACATGCCGGCCAGCCATCGACGATATGCCGGGCTGACGCCGGCCGAGCTGCGCCGCCGCGCCGAGGCGATCGGCCCGGAGACCGAGGCGCTCGTCGACCTCATCCTGCGCACCAAGCCCCATCCCGAGCAGGGTTTCCGGGCATGCATCGGGATTGTCCGACTCGCGCGCTCCCATGGCCGCGGCGCGCTCGAGGCCGCCTGCCGACGAGCCCGCGAGATCGGCGGGCTGTCCTACAGCTCGGTCCGGTCGATCCTGCAGAACAACCTGCATCGCCGACGGCCCCCGAAGCCCGCGGAGGGGCCGGCGATCACCCATCCCAACATCCGCGGCGCCAGCTACTTCCACTGACCGAGGAGAACGCATGCTCGATCACCCCACCCATGAGCGCCTGCGCGCGCTGAAGCTCGACGGCATGGCCGACGCGTTTGCCGAGTTGCAGGCCCAGGACGGCGCTGCCGATCTCGGCCACGCCGAATGGCTCGGTCTGCTCATCGACCGCGAAGCCGCCAACCGGAGCACGAAGCGGTTCCAGGGCCGGATGCGCGCCGCGAAGCTGCGCAACAGCGGCGCCGCCATCGAGGATGTCGACTACCGCGCCCCGCGCCACCTCGATCGCGACCTGTTCCGCCGGCTCGCCGAGGGTGCCTGGATCGAGAAGCGCCAGAACCTTCTGATCACCGGGCCTTGCGGCGTCGGCAAGACCTGGCTCGCCTGCGCTCTCGGCCAGAAAGCCTGTCGTGACGGCCGTGCCGTGCTCTACCATCGCCTGCCGCGGCTCTTTGCCGACCTCGAACTCGCCCATGGCGACGGGCGCTTCCCCCGCCTGTTCCGCCAACTGGTCCGGACCGACCTGCTGATCATCGACGACTGGGGACCCGACAGGCTCGCCCCGCAGCAGCGGCGGGACCTCATGGAGATCGTCGAGGACCGCCACGGCGCCGGCTCGATCATCGTCACCAGCCAGCTCCCCGTCGACGCCTGGCACGCCGTCATCGACGAGCCGACCCTCGCCGACGCCATTCTCGACCGCCTCGTCCACAACGCTTATCGGCTCACTCTCGACGGGCCCTCCATGCGGAAGACCCGGTCATGAGGCGCGCCCAGACCGCCGCCGCGCGCGACGCCGCGCCAGCGTCATGGGGCGCGCTCGGCGCCGCACGCGGCTCCGACAGCGCTTCGCCCCAACGCTTGACCCGACCCAGCCGAAAGGACATCAGGAAACCACGCTCAGCGGTGTGAACTCGGGGCGACCGGATACCCGGGAACGCCTGACCGGATGTCGCCGGAACGAGCGACCGGATCCCCCGGAATGCCCACCCCCAGCAGGGCTGGGAGCCGACCCTTCGGCGCGAGCTTTCCGACTTTCTGGTCATTGACGCCGAAGCTTGCCGG
>DASUSF010000115.1:0-12874 GCA_036375275.1 Geminicoccaceae bacterium
GTCCGGGGCGATCAGTCCGGCCCGCGCGCCGGCCTCGATCGACATGTTGCAGATCGTCATCCGCCCCGCCATGGACAGCGCCCGGACCACCGGCCCGGCGTATTCGATGACGTGGCCGGTGCCGCCGGCGGTGCCGATTCGACCGATGATCGCGAGGATCACGTCCTTGGCGGTGCAGCCGAAGGGCAGCTCGCCCTCGACCGAGATCCGCATGTTCTTCGGGCGCTTCTGGTAGAGGGTCTGGGTCGCCAGCACGTGCTCGACCTCGGAGGTGCCGATGCCGAAGGCGAGCGCGCCGAAGGCGCCGTGGGTCGAGGTGTGGCTGTCGCCGCAGACGATCGTCATGCCCGGCAGGGTGAAGCCCTGCTCGGGCCCGATGATGTGGACGATGCCCTGGCGGACGTCGGTCACGTCGAACAGCTCGATCCCGAACTCCCGGCAGTTCGTCTGCAGCGCCTCGACCTGGATCCGCGACTGCTCCTCCGCGATGCCCAGCGAGCGGTCGGTGGTCGGGACGTTGTGATCGGGGACGGCGAGGGTCGCCTCGGGACGACGCACCGTCCGACCCGCCTGGCGCAGCCCCTCGAACGCCTGCGGGCTGGTCACCTCATGGACCAGATGACGGTCGACGTAGAGCAGGCAGGTGCCGTCCTCCTGCTCGTCGACCAGGTGCGACTCCCAGATCTTGTCGAAGAGCGTCTTGGGCGCGCTCATCCGCCTTCCTCCGGACTCGTGTGATGTGACGCCTGACGATCGCCACGCGGGGTGCGACCGAGCAGCTCGCTCAGTCGGCGGCGTCCTCGCGCGGCGCCGCCTTGTCCTTGCCCCGGTCGCGGCGGTCGTCCCGACGCTCGGTGATCCGCGCCGCCTTCCCGGTCCGCCCGCGCAGGTAGTACAGCTTGGCGCGCCGGACGCGGCCGCGGCGCACCACCTCGATGCTCGCGATCTGCGGGCTGTAAAGGGGAAACACCCGCTCCACGCCCTCGCCGTAGGAGATCTTGCGGACCACGAAGGACGAGTTGATGCCGCGGTTCCGGCGCGCGATGCACACGCCCTCGAACGCCTGGATGCGCTCCCGCGTGCCTTCGACCACCTTGACGCTCACCTTGAGGGTGTCGCCCGGCTGGAACTCCGGCACGTCGCGCTCGCCCAAGAGCTCCTGGATCTGTTCCTGCTCGAGCTGCTGGATGACGTTCATGGTTCTTCCTCGTTCCTGACTCAGCCCGATGCGGCGCCAGCGCCGCGAGCTCGCATCGCTTCCGCCTCGTGGCGGGCCCAGAGGTCCGGCCGGCGGAGCCGGGTGGTGGCCTCGGCCTGCTCGCGCCGCCAGGCGTTGACCCTGGCGTGATGCCCGGACAGCAGCACGTCGGGCACGGCCCGGCCCTCGAAGACCTGGGGGCGAGTGTAGTGCGGGTACTCGAGGAGGCCGCTCTCGAAGCTCTCCTCGACCACGGAGGCCTCCTTGCCGACCACCCCCGGCAGCAGCCGCACGCACGCGTCGATCACGCAGAGCGCGGCAGGCTCGCCGCCGGAGAGCACGACGTCGCCGACACTCACCTCTTCGAGCCCCCGGGCCTCGACCACACGTTGATCCACGCCCTCGAAGCGGCCGCATAAGATAACCACTCCCGGCCCCTCCGCAAGCGCGCGCACGCGGGCCTGGTCGAGCGGCGCGCCGCGCGGCGTGAGGTACAGGGCCGGGCGGGGGTCGCCGCCGCCGCGCACGGCATCGAGCGCACGGGCCACCACGTCCGGGCGCATCACCATGCCGGCGCCGCCGCCGAACGGCTCGTCGTCGACGCTCCGGTGCCGGTCGAGCGCGTGGTCGCGGAGGTCGACCGTGTCCAGGGTCCACCGGCCCTCGGCGAGCGCGCGGCCGGCGAGCGACACGCCGAGCGGGCCCGGGAAGACCTCCGGGAACAGGGTCAGCACCGTGGCGCGCCACGAGGGGGCGCCCGGGGCCGCGCCGCTCACCGGTCGTCCCCGAGCAGCTCCGCGGGCGGCGCCACCACGATCCGCCCCGCGGCGAGATCGACCGCTGGCACCGTTTCGGATTCGAATGGCAGCGAGACCACCCGGCCGTCCTCGGTCACGACGTCGAGCACGTCGCCGGCGCCGAAGTTGCCGCACTGGCGGACCGTGCCGAAGCGCCGCCCGTCCGGCCAGCGCGCCTCGAGGCCGACCAGATCGGCGATGTAGTACTCGTCCTCCTCGGGCTCGGGCAGGGCCGCGCGCGGCACGAAGAGCTCGAGCCCGCGCAGCGCCAGCGCGGCCTCCCGATCGTCGACGCCTTCGATCCGGACCAGGATGCCGTCCCTGGCCGTGCCGGTCAGCCTGAGGTCGAAGCGCCGCTCGCCGGTGGCATCGAACAGCGGACCGTAGGCGAGGACGTCCTCCGGCCGCTCGGTATAGCAGCGGAGCCGCACCTGGCCGCGGACGCCGTGGGCGGTGGCCACGCGGGCGAGGCAGACCAGGCCGTCATCGTGTCTGACCATGGAACGTCACGCCGGGCGCGCGCGGCCGGGGCGCGGCTCAGGCCGCGCCGGCTTCGGCCCCGGCCTTCGCCTTCTTCTGGGCGATCTCCTCGGCCTTCTTGCCGGTACCGCGCCAGTGCGCCGCCTTCTCCGTCAGCCCGGCGGCGTCGAGAAAGCGGGCCACGCGGTCGCTCGGGCTCGCTCCCTGCTCGAGCCAGTAGCGCACGCGCTCCTGGTTCAGGGTCACCCGCTCGGGATGATCGTTCGGCAGCAGGGGATCGTAGGTCCCGAGCCTCTCGAGCGCGCGGCCGTCGCGCCGGGTCCGGCTGGGGATCGCGACGATCCGATAGAAGGGTCGCTTCTTGCTGCCGCCTCGGGAAAGACGAATGCGCACGCTCATGGGACCGGGTCCTGACTGGTTCAGCGGCTTGTTCGGGGGCCGGCGGGCTCGAAGCCAGAGGCTTGTGCGCGCGCGCAGCCCTACGGGCCGTCGCCGCGGCCATGCGGGCGTTTACCTAGACGTCCGCCGCAACCGGGTCAAGAGTCTCGCGGATTTGCGACCGCCGCGCCGGCGCAGCGCTTCAGCGCGGCATGATGCCGGGCGGCAGGCCGCGGGCCAGGAACTGCTTGTGGCCCATCTTCTTGACCCGCTTCATCATGGTCTGCATCTGCTGGTGCTGCTTGAGCAGCTTGTTGATCTCCTGCGGCGTGGTGCCGGAGCCCTGCGCGATCCGGCGCTTGCGGGACGCGTGCAGGATCTTGGGGTTGCGCCGCTCCTTCGGCGTCATCGAGCTGATGATCGCGATCTGCCGGCCGATCAGGCGGTCGTCGAGCTGCGGCTCGGAGATCTGCTGCTTCATCTTCTGCACGCCGGGCAGCATGCCGAGGATGCCGCTCATGCCGCCCATCCTGCGCATCTGCTGGAGCTGGGTCTGGAGGTCGGTGAGGTCGAAGCTGCCCTTCTGCATCTTGGCGGCGAGCTTCTCGGCCTCCTCCTTGTCGACCGTCTCCGCGACCTTTTCGACCAGCGAGACCACGTCGCCCATGCCGAGGATCCGGTTCGCGATCCGGTCGGGATGGAAGGCCTCGAGCGCGTCGAGCTTCTCGCCCATGCCGGCGAGCTTGATCGGCTGCCCGGTGACCTGGCGCATGCTGAGCGCGGCGCCGCCGCGGGCGTCGCCGTCGAGCCGGGTGAGGGCGATGCCGGTGATGCCGATCCGCTCGTGGAAGGCGCGCGCGACGTTGACCGCGTCCTGACCGGTGAGCGCGTCGGCGACCAGAAGCGTCTCGCGCGGGCGCGCCCGGTCGCGCACCGCCGCGAGCTCGACCATCAGGTCCTCGTCGATGTGCAGCCGGCCGGCGGTATCGAGCACCAGCGTGTCGAAGCCCTCGCGGCTGGCAACGTCGAGGGCGCGGGCGGTGATCTCGAGCGGGCGCTGGCCCTGGACGATCGGCAGGCTGATCAGGCCGGCCTGATCGGCGAGCACCGCGAGTTGCTCCTGCGCCGCCGGACGCTGCACGTCGAGCGAGGCCAGCAGCACCTTCTGGCGGTGTTTCTGCTTCAGCCGGAGGCCGAGCTTGGCCGCGGTCGTGGTCTTGCCCGAGCCCTGGAGGCCGACCATCAGCACGACCCGCGGCGGCGTGCCCTGCACCTCCACCTCGCTGACCTCGCCGCCGAGCAGCTCGACCAGGTGGTCGTGGACGATCTTGACCACCATCTGGCCGGGCGTGACGCTCTTCAGGACCTCCTGGCCGACCGCCCGCTCGCGCACCGCGGCGACGAAGCTCTTGACCACCGGCAGCGCGACGTCGGCCTCGAGCAGCGCGATCCGGACGTCGCGGAGCGCGGCGTCGACATCCGCCTCGCTCAGCGCGCCGCGCCGCTTCAGGCGGTCGAGCACGTTGCCGAGGCGGCCGGAGAGGGTCTCGAACATCGCCGATTCCGTCGTTCGCGTGGAGCCGTGACCGCGCCCGGCCACGCGCCTCATGTAGGGCGGCGCCGCGCTGAGCGCCAGACCAGCACACTCCGAGCCACGAGATCGCCCCCCTCGCCGGGACCCCGGGTGGCTGTTTCGACAGGTCAAGGCGAAAGCAACCACGTTTGGTTGCATTTCGACAACTCTTCGGGGCTATGCTGAGCAGCATGAGTGAGCTGCGCTTCCGCAAGATGCACGGGCTGGGCAACGACTTCGTCGTGCTCGATCGGCGCGCCGGACGCCTCGTCCTGCTGCCCGAGCAGGTGCAGCGGATCGCCGACCGCCGGTTCGGGATCGGCTGCGACCAGCTGCTCTCGATCGAGCCTTCGGACCGGGCGGAGGCGTTCATGCGGGTCTACAACGCCGACGGCTCGACCTCGGGCGCCTGCGGCAACGGCACCCGCTGCGTCGGCCGGCTGCTGATGGAGGAGACCGGCCGCAACGAGGTCCGGATCGAGACCGAGGCCGGCATCCTCACGGTCCGCGCCAACCTGATCGGCTACACGGTCGACATGGGCCGGCCGCGGTTCGGCTGGGACGAGATCCCGCTCGCCGAGGAGATGGACACCCTCGAGCTCGACCTCGCCCTCGGCCCGCTCGAAGGCCCGACCGCGCTCAACCTCGGCAATCCCCACGTGGTCTTCTTCGTCGCCGACGTCGAGGCGGTCCCGCTCGAGGAGCTCGGCCCGCAGCTCGAGTGCCACCCCCTGTTCCCCGAGCGCGCCAACATCGGCGTCGCCGAGGTCAGGGACGAGGAGACCATCCGGCTCCGGGTATTCGAGCGCGGCGTCGGGCTCACCACCGCCTGCGGCAGCGGCGCCTGCGCCGCGCTGGTGGCGGCGGCGCGGCGCGGCATCGCCGGCCCCAAGGCGAACCTCCTGCTCGACGGCGGCCGCCTCCAGGTCCACTGGGCCGAGAACGGCCGGGTCTTGATGACCGGCCCCGCATCCCTCAGCTATACAGGCGAACTGGCACCGGAACTGCTGGCCATCGCCTGAGGCTCATGCCGCCCACCGAGATCGTCACCTTCGGCTGTCGCCTGAACAGCTTCGAGAGCGAGGTCATGCGCGCCCACGCCGTGACCGCGGGCCTCGACGACGTGGTCGTGGTGCATACCTGCGCCGTGACCGCCGAAGCCGAGCGCCAGGCGCGGCAGGCCATCCGCCGGGCGCGGCGCGAGCGGCCGGAGGCGCGGATCGTGGTCACCGGCTGCAGCGCCCAGATCGACCCGGCGCGCTACGCCGCCATGCCCGAAGTGGCGCACGTCATCGGCAACCACGAGAAGCTCGCGGGCGCGACCTGGCAGCGGCTTCGGGACGACCGGGCGCCGCTGCCGCGCGCGCTGGTCGGCGACGTCATGGCGGTCCGCGAGGTGGCGCCGCATCTGGTCGGCGGGCTCGAGGGGCGGAGCCGGGCATTCGTCCAGGTCCAGCAGGGCTGCGACCACCGCTGCACCTTCTGCATCATCCCCTACGGCCGCGGCAACAGCCGGAGCCTGCCGGTCGGCGACGTGGTCGCGCAGGCCTGCCGCCTGGTCGAGGCCGGCCACGCCGAGATCGTGCTGACCGGCGTGGACCTGACCTCGTACGGCAGGGACCTGCCCGGGCAGCCGACCCTCGGGCAGCTCGCCCGCCGCCTGCTCCGCCTGGTGCCCGACCTCCAGCGCCTCCGCCTGTCCTCGATCGATCCCGCCGAGGTCGGTCCCGACCTTCTGGACCTGATCGCGGGCGAGCCGCGCCTGATGCCGCACGTCCACCTCTCGGTCCAGGCCGGCGACAGCCTGATCCTGAAGCGCATGAAGCGGCGTCACAGCCGCGAGGACGTGCTCGCGCTCTGCACGCGCCTGCGGGGTCTCCGGCCGGACATCGCGTTCGGCGCCGACCTGATCGCCGGCTTCCCGACCGAGAGCGAGGCGATGTTCGAGCGCTCGCTCGACCTCGTCGAGGAGGCGGAGATCGCGCACCTGCACGTGTTCCCCTACTCGGCGCGGGCCGGCACCCCGGCGGCGCGCATGCCCGAAGTGCCGAAGGCGCTGCGCCGGGAGCGGGCGGCGCGGCTCCGGGCCGCCGGCGAGCGGGTGCTCCAGCGCCACCTCGCCCGGGCGGTCGGACGGCCGGCCCGGGTGCTGCTGGAGCGCGGCGGCCGGGGGCGGGGCGAGGACTGGACACCGTACCGGCTCGCCGCGGCGGCCGGTGAGCCGGGCCAGGTGGTCGCGGTGGTCGGCGAAGGCGTCCAGGGCGGCAGCGTGCTCGGGCGGGCAGCGGCATGAGCGACGGCGACCGCAGGAGCTGGTTCGCGCGCTGGCGGCGCGGGCGGGACGAGGAGGGGGACGGCGAGGTCGCGCTGCAGCGGCCGGAGCCGCCGGCGCCCGACGCGCCGCCCGCGATTCCCGAGCCGCCGGGTCCGGACGCTCCGCCCGAGGTTCCGCCGGCGCCCGGTCCGGATGCGCCGCCGGAGATTCCGCCGGGCCCGGGGCCGGATGCGCCCCCCGACATCCCGGAGCCACCCGGTCCGGATGCCCCGCCCGAGCTGCCGCCGGTGCCGGGGCCGGACGTGCCGCCGGGCGTGCCCGAGCCGGCCGCTTCGACCGCCGCCGGGGCCGAAGCGCCGCGCGCCGGCTGGTTCCAGCGCCTGCGCGCCGGCCTCGGGCGCTCCTCCGGCCGGCTGAAGGACGGGATCGCCTCGATCTTCACCCGGCGCCGGCTGGACCAGGCCAGCCTGGACGAGCTCGAGGAGCTGCTGATCACCGCCGATCTCGGGGTCGAGACCGCGGCCGATCTGGTCCAGGAGCTGGGCCGGGGCCGGTTCGGCAAGGAGGTCACCGACCACGAGGTGCGGAGCGCCCTTGCCCAGGCGGTGACCACGATCCTCGAGCCGGTGGCCCGCCCGCTGGAGGTCGACCCGCGCCACCGGCCGGAGGTGATCCTGGTCTGCGGAGTCAACGGGACCGGCAAGACGACCACCATCGGCAAGCTCGCCCGGCAGTTCCGCGACCGCGGCCGGAAGGTGGTCCTCGCCGCCGGCGACACGTTCCGGGCGGCGGCGATCCAGCAGCTCCAGATCTGGGGCGCGCGGACCGGCGCGGCCGTGGTGACGCGTCCCGAGGGCGCCGACGCCGCCGGCCTCGCCTACGACGCGCTCGAGCAGGCACGCGCCGATGACGCCGACGTCCTGCTGATCGACACCGCCGGCCGGCTGCACAACAAGCAGGCGCTGATGGACGAGCTGGCCAAGGTGGTCCGGGTGCTCAGGAAGATCGACCCCGAAGCGCCGCACCAGATCCTCCTGGTCCTGGATGCGACGGTCGGCCAGAACGCGCACGCCCAGGTCGAGACCTTCAAGGCCATGGTGCCGGTCTCGGGGCTGGTCGTGACCAAGCTCGACGGTACCGCGCGGGGCGGCGTGGTGGTGGCGCTGGCCCGCCGCTTCGGCCTCCCGGTGCATGCGGTCGGGGTCGGCGAGGGGGTCGAGGATCTCCGCGCCTTCGAGGCGCGCCGCTTCGCCGACGCCCTGCTCGGCCTCGAGGCCGCCTGAGCGGGTCGGGCGCCATGCCGAGCTTGCCGATCATGCTGCCAGGTGCTACCCGCGCGTTCGCTGGCAGCGGTTGGGGACCAATTCCATGACGAGGAACCTGCTCGAGACCCTGCTCGGGGGGGTCGTGCTCATCGTGGCCATCGTCTTCCTCTCCTTCGCCTACAGGAGCAGCCAGGTCGGCGACGACGATGGCTACGAGCTGAGGGCGCGGTTCGACCGGGTGGACGGGCTGGAGAGGGGCAGCGACGTCCGGATCAGCGGCATCAAGGTCGGGAGCGTCCTCGACCAGACGCTCGATCCGGAGACCTACCGCGCCGAGGTGCGGTTCACCGTCCGCGAGGACGTCGAGCTGCCGCTCGACACCTCGGCGGCCGTGGTCAGCAACGGCCTGCTCGGCGGCAAGTACCTGCAGCTCGTGCCGGGCGGCGACATCGAGTTCCTCGAGCCGGGCGGCGAGGTGACCCTGACCCAGTCGGCCGTCAACCTCGAGGACCTGATCGGCCAGGCGATCTTCAGCCAGGGAGGCGGGGGCGGATGAGGGCGCGACGGGCTCTCCCCCTCGCTGCCCTCGGCCTGCTCTGGCCGGCCCTCGCCCACGGCGAGGCGGTGCTCGAGCACGGGGTCGCGGTGCTCCAGGGGCTGGACAAGGTGACCGCGCGGGTCTCGCCGGTCCGGGCGCCGCTCGACCAGCCGATCCGCTTCGGCCGGCTCGAGATCATGGTGCGCGCCTGCCGCGAGACGCCGCCGACCGAGCCGCCGGAGAGCGCGGCGTTTCTCGAGATCCGCGAGCTGCCGCCGAAGTCGGAGGCCGAGCGGGCGCCGGTCGAGCTGTTCTCCGGCTGGATGTTCGCGTCCAGCCCGGCGCTGAACGCGCTGGAGCACCCGGTCTACGACCTCTGGGTGCTGGACTGCGAGGCGCCGGTCGAGCTCTCGGCGGGTGCCCAGGGCGGCACCGACGGGACGGCGCCGAGGTCGGAGTAGAACACCGCGCTCCGCCCGAGCGCGTGGCGGAGCGAGCGCCGGTAGGCATCCCGGCTGACCTCGATCGCCCCGAAGCGCCGGAGATGGTCGGTCACGAACTGGGTGTCGAGCAGGTGGTAGTTGCCGAGCGCGAGCCGCTCGACCAGGGTCACGAGGGCGACCTTGCTGGCGTCCCGCTCGAGCGAGAACATGCTCTCGCCGAAGAACGCGGCGCCGATCGAGACCCCGTACAGCCCCCCGACCAGCCGCCCGTCGAGCCACGCCTCGACGCTGTGCGCGTAGCCGAGGCGATGGAGCTCGCTGTAGAGGGCGATCAGCTCGTCGTTCAGCCAGGTGCGCGGCCGGCTGACGCGCGGCTCCGCGCAGGCCTCGACCACGAGCCGGAACGCATGGTCGATCCTGACCGTGAAGCGCTGCTGGCGGACCACCTTCTTGAGGCTCCGCGACATGTGGAACTGCTCGAGCGGCAGGACCCCGCGCCGCCGCGGCTCGATCCAGTGGATGGTCGGATCGTGGCGGTCGTTGGCCATGGGGAACAGGCCGCTCGCGTAGGCGCAGAGCAGGAGTTCGGGCGTGAGCCTCGGCATGTCCCTTCGATAAAGGGGCGCGGGCGGCTGAACAAGCCCGCGGAGGCGCACGCTCAGGCGTTCTTCTGCCAGCGCTCGAGGAATTCACCCAGCCAGCCGGTGTGATACGCGCCGCGCTGGAACGCCGGCTCCTCGATGATCGCGGAAAGCAGGGGAATGCTGCTCGGCGGACCGGTGATCACGTACTCGCCGAGCGCCCGCCGGAGCCGCATCAGGCAGCTCGCCCGGTCGCTGTCGTGCACGATCAGCTTGCCGATCAGGCTGTCGTAGTGCGGCGGCACGACGGCGCCCGCGTAGAGCGCGCTGTCGACCCGGACGCCCGGGCCGCTCGGAGCGTGATAGGCCTCGACCCGGCCCGGGCGCGGCAGCAGGCTCACCGGGTCCTCGGCGTTGATCCGCACCTCGATCGCATGGCCCTCGAAGCGGACGTCGGCCTGCGCGAGGTCGAGCGGCTCGCCGGCGGCGATCCGGATCTGGGTGCGCACGAGGTCGATCCCGGTGACCGCCTCGGTGACCGGGTGCTCGACCTGGAGGCGGGTGTTCATCTCGATGAAGTGGAACGCGCCGTCCTCGTAGAGGAACTCGACCGTGCCGACCCCGAGGTAGCCGAGCTCCTGGACCGCCTTGCGCACCCGCTCGCCGATCTCGACGCGCTGGCGCTCGTCGAGCGCGGGCGAGGGGGCCTCCTCGATCAGCTTCTGGTGGCGACGCTGGATCGAGCAGTCGCGCTCGCCGAGATGGATGCAGTGGCCGCGGCCGTCCGCGACCACCTGGATCTCGATGTGGCGCGGCCGCTCCAGATACTTCTCGATGTACACCCGGTCGTCGCCGAACCCGGCCTTGGCCTCGCCGCGCGCCCGCCGGTAGCCGTCGAGCAGCTCCGCCTCGTCGCGCGCGACCACCATGCCGCGGCCGCCGCCGCCGGCGGTGGCCTTGATCAGCACCGGATAGCCGGTCGCCTCGGCCGCCTCCCTCGCCGCGACCTCGTGCGCGACCGGGCCGTCGGTGCCGGGCACCACCGGGAGTCCGAGCCGCCGCATGGTCTCCTTGGCGACGATCTTGTCGCCCATGACCCGGATGTGCTCCGGGCGCGGGCCGATGAAGGTGATGCCGTGCTCGATCACCATCTGGGCGAAGTCGCCGTTCTCGGCGAGAAAGCCGTAGCCCGGGTGGATCGCGTCCGCGCCGGTGATCTCCGCGGCGGCGAGGATCGCGGCCTTGTTGAGGTACGACTCGGCCGCGGGGGGCGGGCCGATGCAGACGCTCTCGTCGGCGAGGCGGACGTGCATGGCGGCCGAATCCGCGGTCGAGTGCACCGCAACGGTCTCGACGCCGAGCTCGCGACATGCGCGGATCACGCGGAGGGCGATCTCGCCGCGGTTGGCGATCAGGACCTTGTCGAACACGACCCCGGCGCCCGACCTACTCGATCACAAGGAGCAGCTCGCCGTACTCGACGGGCTCGCCGCTCCGGATCATGATCTCCCGCACCCGGCCGGCCTTCGGGGCCCGGATCGGGTTCATCACCTTCATCGCCTCGATGATCAGCAGCGTCTGCCCCTCGCGTACCTCGCTGCCGGCGCTGACGAACGGCGCGGCCCCGGGTTCGGGCGTGAGATAGACCGTGCCCACCATCGGCGCCCGGATCGCACCCGGATGATCCGGCTCAGGCTCGCGCGCCGGCGCCGCCTCTCCGGCCAGGCTCGCGGTGGCGGCCGGCGCGGCGGCGCCGGCGACCGACGTGAAGACCGGCGCCGGCTGGCGCGCCACGCGGATCCGCGCCTCGCCTTCGGCGAGCTCGATCTCGGTCAACCCGGTCCGTTGCAGGAGCTCCGCCAGGGTTTCGATCAGCTTGGTGTCGACGTCCAGTCGTGCCATCGGTTTCCCGCCTTCAGGCGGCCGCCCGCCGGCGCACATTCGCCGCCACGTCTCCAACTCCTCCCTCGCGGCGACGCCCCCGATCGAGGTCACGCCGCTCAACGGAGGAGCGAACCCCATCACGATCGCGCACGTCTCCTGCACGGTAGTTATGAAGTAAACACAGTTCAATCAATGGTTACGCATCCTTCATCCGGGCAGCGGTCCGTTGGTGTCGGCCGTCCGGGTCGTACCGGGGAGCGCAGGGCGACACCACGGGTTGCCGGTCAGCGGCTGCCGCTCCGAGGCCGCGTTTTAGCTGCGCTGCAGCAATCTGGCAATTGTGTGACCATCGCTTTCCTCTGGCCGTGCGGGACGTGCCCTCTAAGATGCCGGCGGCTGCAGCGGGGGAGGCGCATGGACGCTCTGGCGCGCGTGGTGCGCGCGATCGACCGGATCAACGATCTGATCGGCAAGGGCATCGCCTGGCTGACGCTCGCGATGGTCCTGATCACCTTCTTCGTGTGCGTGATGCGCTACGGCTTCAATTGGGGCCGGGTCTGGATCCAGGAGGCCTACGTCTGGCTGCACGGCATCGTGTTCATGGTCGGCGCCGGCTACACCCTCCTGCACAACGGCCACGTCCGGGTCGACATCTTCTACCGGCCGGGCAGCCCGCGGCACAAAGCCTGGGTCGACCTGTTCGGCGCGCTGGTCCTCCTGCTGCCGATCGTGATCATGGTGTTCTGGGTCAGCTGGCCCTACGTGCTCGAGAGCTGGATCAAGCTCGAGGGATCGCGGGAGGCGGGCGGCCTGCAGGGTCTGTTCCTGCTGAAATCTGTGATCCTGGTGTTCTGCGTGCTCATCGGCCTGCAGGGGATCTCGCTCGCGCTCCGGAGCGTCCTCGTGCTCCGCGGCCATCCGGAATTCCAGCCCGAGGAGCCCGAGGTGGGGGCGGTCTGAGCCATGGACCCCATGCTCACCGGCGAGATCCTGAGCCTCCTGATGTTCGCGACCACCTGCGGCGTCCTCCTGCTCGGGTTCCCGGTCGCCTTCTCGCTCGCCGGCACGGCCTTCGGCTTCGCGCTGCTCGGCTCCGCCCTCGACGCCTTCGACCTCCGCCTGCTCGGCGGCCTGCCGTCCCGCTACTTCGGGGTGATGGTCAACGAGGTGCTGGTCGCGGTGCCGCTGTTCGTGTTCATGGGCGTGATGCTCGAGCGGTCGCGGCTCTCCGAGCAGCTGCTCCAGACCATGGGCCTGTTGTTCGGCAGCCTGCGCGGCGGCCTCGGCCTGTCGGTCACGCTCGTCGGCATGCTGCTCGCGGCCTCGACCGGAATCGTCGGGGCGACGGTCGTGACCATGGGCCTGCTCTCGCTGCCGACCATGCTGAAGGCTGGCTACGACCCGAAGCTCGCCTGCGGCACGATCAGCGCGTCCGGCACCCTCGGCCAGATCATCCCGCCCT
>DASUSF010000116.1:0-4743 GCA_036375275.1 Geminicoccaceae bacterium
CTTGCTGCGCCGCGCGGGTCGGCGGCGCCCTCAGTTCCGGCGGATGCGGCTCTCGCGCGCCGATTCCATCTTCGCCATGCGCGAGGCGTCCTCCTCGAGCCGCTGCCTGACCGCGTCCGCGACGAGGGCGTAGCCCCGGGCGTTCGGGTGGATGTCGATCTCCAGGAACAAGCGCTCCCCCCCGGCCGCCCTGGCGCGGAAGTGGGGCAAGAGGTCGATGAACGGGATGCCCCGCGCCTTCAGGGCGTCTGCGAAGGGCGGTGTCAGGTTCGGCACCGGCTTCCCCAGCATCGGCAGGTAGACCTCCTCCTTGGTCGGGAACAGGACCACGAGGAAGCCCATGCCCTCGCGCGCGGCCGTCGCCTGCACCCGCTCGACGCCTTCCATGACCAGCTCGAAGCGATGGTCGCCGGGCTCGCCCGCGTCGGCGTGGCCGGCCCAGACATAGGGCGTGAAGCTCACGCGGCCGCCGTCGATCTCGAGGGTCGAGCCGGGATAGGGGGTGCGCAGCCCGTCGGCGACGCTCCGGGCGAGCAGGACGAGGTGGCTCCGCTCCATCGCCCAGTAGATGGCCCGCTTCCAGAGCGGCGAGGTGTCGTCCTGCTCGCGATGGTCCAGGAAGGTTTCCGGCCGGCCCGCCTCGACCCAGGCTTCGAACTCGGCCGCGGCACCGAGCGCCTGGCCCGGGAACAGGCCCAGCACCACCGTCTCCGGCTCGAGCTCGTCCTTGTAGGCCTCGAGCAGCAGATGATGCTGCGTCGGGCCGGTGCCGTTGATGCCGAGATTGACCACCTTGGCGTCGCCCATCGTGCCATCGAGCAGCGCGACCCAGTGCTCGTCGTCGTCGACCCCGAAGCCGAACGTCTGGGAGTCGCCGATCACGACGACGTCGGCCTGGGCCGGCCAGGGCTCCTTGCTTCTGAAGCCCTCTTCATTGGTCGTGAAGCTGAAGGTGAGGTCGCCGCTCGTCACCTCGCCCGACTGGTGCGGCGGGTGGGTGAAGCCGAGCTCCGGATCGGCGACCTTCGGCACGGCATCGGCGGTATCCCGCCAGTGCAGGCGGAGCTGCGCCGTTTCGGGCAGGAGGTGCGGCTCGAGCCTGAGGACCACCTCCGCGCCGATGAGGCCGACGACGAGCGCGCCCACCACCCCGGCAGCGACCCCTAGCTGACGGCGAGTCGGCCGCATCGTGGTTCCCCCTGTCATCACCTGCTGGTCGAACGCTTCAGCCTGCCATTCAGTTCATACCAGGATCCACGGAAGGTGGGCCAGCCGGACCGGCGGCCCGTGCTTGGCAGCGCAGCTTCCTCAAGGCAGAGTGGCGGCTCGTCCCGTCCCCATCAGCGGAGCTGACCCTTGGGAGGCACGTTCGGCCCCATCCTTCTGCTCGGCAGCATGCTGCTCCTCATCGCGCTCGGCGTGCCGATCGCCTACGCCATCGGTGTCGCGTCCCTGCTCGCGGCGTGGTGGGTCGGGATTCCGCTGGAAGCGGTGCTGCTCAAGGTCTCGGACGGCGTCGACAACTTCTCGCTGCTGGCGATCCCGTTCTTCGTGCTCGCCGGCGCGATCATGGCGGAAGGCGGAATCGCGATCCGGCTGGTCAACTTCGCCAACATCTTCGTCGGCTTCATCCGCGGCGGCCTCGCCATGGTCAACATCCTGGCGTCGATGTTCTTCGGCGGGATCAGCGGCTCCTCGGTCGCCGACACCAGCTCGATCGGGTCGATCATGATCCCGATGATGAAGCGCCAGGGGTACGACGACCCGTTCTCGGTCAACGTCACGATCACCAGCTCGACCCAGGGGATCGTGATCCCGCCCTCGCACAACGCCGTCATCTACTCCTACGCGGCGGGCGGCACGGTCTCGATCGCGAGCCTGTTCCTCGCCGGCATCATCCCGGGGATCATGATCGGCCTGTCGCTCATGGTGCTGACCTTCATCCTCGCCTCGATCAGGAAGTACCCGAAGGGCGAGATGGTCCCGCTGCGCGAGGCGGTTCGGACCTCGGGCGAGGCGGTGCTCGGCTTGGTCACCATCGTGATCATCGTCGGCGGGGTGATCGGGGGCGTGTTCACGGCGACCGAGAGCGCCGCGATCGCGGTGGTCTACGCCTTCCTGATCGCGATGCTGGCCTACCGCGACCTCCGGCTCCGGGAGCTGCCGCACCTGATGCACGGCGTCGCGAAGACGGTCGCGATGGTCATGATCCTGATCGGCTTCGCCTCCGGCTTCGCCTACATGATGGCGCTGATGCAGGTCCCGGCGAAGGCGACGGCGCTGATCCTGGACATCTCGACCGACCGCTACGTCGTCCTCGCGCTGATCAACGTGACGCTCCTGATCCTCGGGACCGTCATGGACATGGCGCCCCTGATCCTGATCTGCACGCCCATCTTCCTGCCGGTGATCAAGGCGATCGGGGTCGATCCGGTGCATTTCGGGATCATCATGCTGCTCAACCTCGGGATCGGCCTCGTGACCCCGCCGGTCGGCTCGACCCTGTTCGTCGGCTGCGCCATCGGCAAGGTGTCGATCGACGAAGTGACCCGCACAATCTGGCCGTTCTGGCTGGCCATGCTGGTCGTGCTGCTGCTCGTGACCTACCTGCCGTTCTTCGCCATGACGATCCCGAACGCGGTCGAGTTCTGAGCCGGTCAGGGGCGGGTGAAGCCCTTCGGCCGGACGGTGAGATCGCCGCTCACCGGATCGTTCTGGAAGACCAGCGCCCCCTCGCGGGTCGACCGCGGCGGCAGGTAGTCGATGGTCGCTTCGCCGGTCTCGGTCTGCCCGTCCGGGAGCTCGAGCTCGCCCTCGATCACCAGCGCCGCCGCCGCCTGGCTGCCCTCGTTCTCAGCCGCGAAGCGGACCAGGTACCCCTCCGGCAGATCCTGGATGTCGAGCACCTCGAGCCGGACGTCGGGCGGCGTCTCGTCGCGCGCGACCGCCGACCACACGAGATAGCCGACGAGCGCGGCGACGATCAGCGCGCCGAGCACGCCGACCACCCACTCGAGCATCGGGATCGCGCGCCGGCCCGCGGGCGACGGATCCGCCCGCTCGGCCGGGCGCGGGGCCGGCATCAGAGGATCAGCCGGGCGGCGGCCGCGCCGAGCGCGCCCGGGAGGCCGAGGACCACCGCCTCGATCAGCACCTCGAGCGGGGCGAGCCCGTCGCTCCGGCCGAACGACCAGAGCACGTAGGCCGCGATCAGGAGCGTCAGCACGTAGGCGACCACGGTCAGGCGGAGGAACTCGCTCGCCGCCTCCCGGAGATCCTCGAGCTCGGTCTCGCCGCGGAAGTCGACGGCGTAGACGAAGGCGTGCATCAGGACCAGCGAGGCCACCGCGATCGCGACCGCGTGCCAGCCGGTGATGGTCTGCGCGATCAGGACCACCTCCTCGGTCGGCGCGACGTTGAAGGCCATGAACAGGGCGCCGACGCCGGCGAGGAACATCTCGCCCACGTAGCAGTCGCGGCGCTCCCCCTCCTCGCCCTCCGTCGGCGCCTGGCCGAACTGGCTGCGGGCGAGCATTGCCCCGATGCTGCCCGGAACCGCCTGCAGCGCGATCTTGCCGACCACCTCGTCGACCGACATGCCCGGCCCGAGGAGCCCGAACAGCAGCAGGATCATCGCCGCCGCGACGATGGCCACGGCATAGGCCGCGAAGGCGCTCAGCACGCAGTCCTTGACCCCGGAGTTCTCCTCGAAGCCGGCGAAGTAGGCGAGCACGCTCAGCACCGGCAGCATGGCGACCATGAACAGCGCCAGCCGGAGCCGGTCCATCGTGAAGCCGAGGGTCCACATCTCCATGGTCATGAGCAGCGGCAGGCCGAAGATGATCGCGCCGCCGAAGGCGCGGGCGAGCGCGATCAGGTACTCGCGATCCTCGTCCGAAAGGCGCGCGGGCGCAGCAACGGCCCGCCTCTGCTGGATCATGTCCCCGGCCTCCGCACGCTGACCGTGCAGAGGAAGAACATGCTGCCGCGCCGGACGTTCCCGGCGTCCAGGCCCCGAGGACGTTCCTGACGCGTCGCGACCACGCGAGGCCGCTCGCGATCACCGGTCGTCGGTGGAGCGGGCGCGATCCCGGCCGGCTACTGCTGCGCCGCCTCGGACTCCACCCGCATCTCGACGATCTTGTCGGGGTTGCGGGGCGGCTCGCCCTTGGCGAGCTGGTCGATGTGCTCCATGCCCTCGACCACCTGCCCGACGATGGTGTACTGGCCGTCGAGGTGCGGCGTCGCCACGTAGTTGATGAAGAACTGGCTGTTGGCGCTGTTCGGGTCCGCGGTCCGCGCCATGCCGAGGGTGCCGCGCTGGAACGGCTCCCTGGAGAACTCGGCCGGAAGGTCGGGCTTGTCGGAGCCGCCGCGGCCGGTCCCCGTGGGATCGCCGGTCTGAGCCATGAAGCCCGGGATCACGCGGTGGAACACGACCCCGTCGTAGAAGCCTTCGCGCGACAGCTCCTTGAGCCGGGCGACGTGCTTGGGGGCGAGGTCGGGGCGGAGCTCGATGACCACCTGGCCGCTCTCGAGGTCCATGATCAGGGTGTTCTCAGGGTCGCGCTCCTGCGCGTTCGTCGACGTGGCCATGACCAGGAACAGGCTCCAGATGAGAGGTCGGAGAGAGGGCATGCAGGGCATCCCGTGGCATCTCGGGTTGACGTCCGGGTCGGGTTCGACACGTTTGGGTGAGTGCGGTCAAGGGGCAATCGGAGGCGAGCCTCGGATGCCGGCGGA
>DASUSF010000117.1:0-6603 GCA_036375275.1 Geminicoccaceae bacterium
CCCGGGCCGGCCGTTCGATGCGTTCGCAGCAGGCGAGGGACGGGAATGGCGGCAGTCGAGCGCACCTCGAACGGGACCGACGACGTGGTGCAGGCCGCACGGTCGGCGGGCCTGCGCTACGTCTCGGACGATCAGCCGGGAATCACCCGCCGGCGGAGCGGCAGGGGCTTTGCCTACCGCGGCCCCGACGGCAAGGCGATCCGGGACCAGCGCGAGATCGCCCGGATCAAGGCGCTGGCGATTCCGCCGGCCTACACCGACGTCTGGATCTGTCCGCTGCCGAACGGTCATCTCCAGGCGACCGGGCGCGACGACCGGGGCCGGAAGCAGTACCGCTACCATCCGGACTGGCAGGCGGCGCGCGAGGCGGCGAAGTTCGACCGGATGCTGGCGTTCGGGCGGAAGCTGCCGGCGATCCGCGAGCGGGTCGACCAGGACATGCGCCGGCGCGGCCTGGTCCGCGAGCGCGTCCTCGCGACCGTGATCCGCCTCCTCGAGACCACGCTGATCCGGGTCGGCAACGAGGAGTACGCGAAGCAGAACAAGAGCTTCGGCCTGACCACGCTCCGGGACCACCACGTCGAGATCGACGGCGCCAGGCTGGTCTTCGAGTTCCGCGGCAAGGGCGGGAAGATGCACGAGGTGTCGGTGCGCGACCGTCGCCTCGCCCGGATCGTGCACGCCGTGCACGAGCTCCCTGGCCATCACCTGTTCCAGTACATCGACGAAAATGGCGAGCGCCAGCCGGTCGGCTCCGAGGACGTCAACGCGTACCTCCGCGAGATCAGCGGCGAGGCCTTCACCGCCAAGGACTTCCGCACCTGGGCCGGCACCGTCCTCGCCTCGTTCGCCCTCGCGGAGTTCGAGCGGGTCGACACCAAGGCGGCGGCGCGGCGCAACATCAAGCGGGCGATCGAGCAGGTCGCGGGGCGGCTCGGCAACACCGTCGCGGTCTGCCGCAAGAGCTACGTCCATCCCGAGATCATCGAGTCCTACGGCGACGGCAGCCTGCTCGACTTTCTGAAAGGCCGGGTCGAGGACGTGCTGCGCGAGGAACTCGGCGGGTTGTCGCCGGAGGAGGCGGTGGTGCTGGCCTTCCTCCAGCAGCGGCTGGACCGCGAGGTAGAGGCGCACCCGGCCAGGACCAAGGTCGAGCAGCATGCGCCGAAGGGGCTGAAGGCGGAGCTCGAGGCGTCGCTCGAGGAAGCACCCCTGCCGCCCGACCCCGCGGTGAAGCGGAAGCCGAGGTCGGGCCAAGCGCGCGCTCCGGCGAGCTAATCGCCCGGCGGACCGGAATCGAGAACCCCGCCGGCCCTGCCTGGCGGGGTTCGATGCGACAGGGTCGATCCGCCCCGTCTGCCCGGCGCTCGCGTCGGGCTTCAGTCAATTCGACTGTGTGACTTTCGGATCAGGTGTCTTGGTCCGGCGGAGTCATGCGGTCTAGGCACCCTCCTGCTGCGCTTTCCGATCCGCCCGTGACTTCTCGTCATCCATCAACTCCGTCACGGGAACACGCGACAGGTTGGTCCTGGCCGCGGATCGGGTCAAGGACTTTCGATCGTCTTTGCCGCCCCGACCAGGTCCAGGATCAGACGCCGCTCCGGCGGCGGCTCGCGCGCGATGACGAAGGCCCGCTGCAGGCGCGCCGCCGCCCGCGACGCCTGCTCCTCGCTCCGGGCATGGATCACGGCGAGGGGGCGGCCCGGACCGACCGCCTCGCCTTCCGCCGCGACCTCGCTGAGGCCGACCGCCGGATCGACGTCGTCTTCCGGATGGACCCGCCCGCCGCCGAGCTCGATCACCGCGAGGCCGAGCGCCCGGGCGTCGATCGCCTCGACATGGCCCGCGCCCTCCGGCGCGACATCCTGCCGCAGCGGCGCGTCCGCCAGATGGCGGTCGGCATGCTCGAGCAGATCCGGCGGCCCGCCGAGGGCCCGCACCATGCGCGCGAACCGCTCCGCAGCCGTGCCCGACGCCAACGCCTCGCCGGCGCGGACGCGCCCGGCGGCCCGGTCCACAGCCAGCCCGGTCATGGCCAGGAGCTCGCCCGCGAGCGCGAGAGTCACCTCGAGCAGGCGCGGGTCGGCCGCGCGCCCGGCGAGCACGTCCACCGCTTCCCGCACCTCGAGCGCGTTGCCGGCGGTGCGCCCGAGGCACATGCTCATGTCGGTCATGAGGGCCCGGCACGGCAGACCCGCGCCCGCCGCGACCTCGACCAGCGCCTCCGCCAGCTCCCGCGCCGCCGCGTGCCCGGGCAGGAAGGCGCCGGAGCCGACCTTGACGTCCATGACCAGCGCGTCGAGGCCGGCGGCGAGCTTCTTGGACAGGATCGAGCTCACGAGCAGCGGCAGCGACTCGACCGTGCCGGTCACGTCGCGGATCGCGTAGAGCCGGCGGTCGGCCGGCGCGAGGTCCGGGGTCTGGCCGATGATCGCGCAGCCCGCCTCGCGGACCACGCGGCGGAAGAGGTCCAGATCCGGCTGGCTCCGATAGCCCGGGATCGAGTCCAGCTTGTCGAGCGTGCCGCCGGTATGGCCGAGCCCGCGCCCCGACAGCATCGGCACGAAGGCGCCGCACGCCGCGAGCACCGGCGCCAGGATCAGGCTCACCTTGTCGCCGACGCCCCCGGACGAGTGCTTGTCGACCACCGGCCCGTCGAGACCGGCCCACTCGAGGCGGACCCCGGAGGCGGTCATCGCGCGGGTCAGCGCCACCGTCTCCCTGCGCGTCATGCCCCTCACGACCACCGCCATGGCGAACGCGCCGACCTGGGCGTCGGCGATCGTTCCCCGGGTGAGGCCGTCGACGAAGAAGGCGATCTCGGCGTCGTCGAGCGCCGCGCCGTCCCGCTTCTTGCGCAGGATCTCCTGCGGCAGCACCGGCGCGACCTCAGCCGCCGCCATCCCCATCCCCGTCTCCATCCTCGTCCGGCGCGCCGGCAGCACCCAGGATCCGCTCCAGGTCGTCGAGCAGCGCCGACGCGCCGAAGCGGACGGTCCGGGGCCGGACCCAGCCGGGGTTCAGGAAATGGTCGATCAGATAGAGGTACTGCGCGGCCTGCTGCGTGGTCCGGATGCCGCCCGAAAGCTTGAGCCCGACCTCGCCGTCGGCCTCCTCGATCACCGCCAGCAGGATTGCGGCCGCCTCGAGCGTCGCACCCACGGCAGCTTTGCCGGTCGAGGTCTTGAGGAAGTCGGGGCGGGCCATGATCGCCGCGCGCGCGGCGGCGGTGATCCGGGCCGGCTCGGCGAGGCGCCCGGTCTCGAGGATCACCTTCAGGGCCTGCTCGGGCGTCGCCTCGCGGCAGGCCTGGACCAGCTCGGTCACCAGCCCGACGTCGCCCTCCAGCGCCGCCTCCAGCGGGATGACGACGTCGATCTCCTCCGCCCCATCCGCGACGGCCGCCCCGACCTCACGGACCACCGCCGGGATGTCGTCGCCACCGTTCGGGAAGTTGGCGACCGTCGCCACCCTGACGCCGCTGCCCCGGAGCCGGTCCTTCATCAGCGGGACGAAGCGCGGGTAGGCGCATGCCGCGGCGACCCCGGCGTTCCGCGCCCGGTCGCAGAGCCGCCCGATGGCCGCCCCGTCGTCGGCGTCGTTCAGGGAGGTGAGGTCGACCAGCGGCAGGATGCGGGCGGCGGCCGCGGCGTCGCCCCGGGCGGCCGAGGCCTGGCCGAGCAGGTCGGGCGGAGTCTTGATCATCGGGCGATCTCCGGAACGAGCGCACGCAGGAACCGCTCGAGGTCGAGGGCGGCGCGCGCCGCCACCTCGAGCGTCTGCTCATGCGACAGCGGCCCCGCGGCGATGCCGGCCGCGAGGTTGGTCACGATCGAGAAGCCGAGCACCCGGAGGCCGCAGTGCCGGGCGGCGATCGCCTCCGGCACGGTCGACATCCCGACGAGGTCGGCGCCGAGAGCGCGGAAGGCGCGGATCTCGGCCGGGGTCTCGAAGCAGGGCCCGAGGGTCGCGAGGTAGACCCCGCGGGCGAGGTCGAGGCCGGTCCGACCCGCCACCGCGAGAGCCCGCTCGCGCAGCGTGCGGTCGTAGACCTCGCTCATGTCGGGAAAGCGCGGGCCGATCGCCTCGTCGTTCGCCCCGACCAGCGGGTTCCGGCCGGTGAGGTTGATGTGGTCCTCGATCAGGGCGATCCGGCCGGCGCCGATCTCGGGGCGGAGCGAGCCCGCGGCGTTGGTCAGGATCAGGGTCTCGCAGCCGAGCGCCATCAGGGTGCGCGGCAGGATGGCGGTCGCGGCGGCCGGCCCGCCCTCGTAGAGGTGCACCCGCCCCTGCAGGCAGGCGAGCGGGACACCCTCCAGGGCCCCCAGCACCAGCCGGCCGCCGTGGCCCTCGACCGACGGCTCGGGGAAGCCCGGGAGATCGCGGTAGGGGATCGAGACCGCATCCTCGAGCCCATCCGCGATGGCGGCGAGCCCCGAGCCGAGGATCAGCCCGATCCGGGGCGCCGCATGCGGCGCCCGCCGGCGCACCACGGCCGACGCGGTCCCGGACGAGCTGCCCGGAACGCTCTCCCCGCCGGGCGCCAGCCTGAAGGACCACGGCAGCAGGTCGCCGAGGGCGACGGTCCGCCGGACGCCCCGAGGCGACGCGAGGTGGACCGGCACCTCCGGGCGCGCGAACTCGGCGAGGCGCTGGCGGCAGCCGCCGCAGGGGGTGACCGGGTCCGGCCCGTCGGCCAGCACCAGGACCTCGACCACCGCGCGCTCGCCGGCGGCGACCATGGCGGCCAGAGCCGCGGTCTCGGCGCAGATCCCCTCCGGATAGCTCGCATTCTCGACGTTGGCACCGGCATGGGTCCGGCCCGACGCCGCCCGCACCGCCGCCCCCACCCGGAAGCCGGAGTACGGCGCGTGCGCGTTCGCCTGAGCCGCCCGTGCGGCCTCGAAGAGGTCGTCCATCGCACCTCCAGCCGCGAACCCTACACGGGTCCGGCCGCCGCAGCCAGCGGGCTCCGGCCGTTCGCCCGCAAGAGCAACTCGTTGAAAATGGCTCTGTCCTCGGGTTCGTTTCGCCTGGCAGCCGTTTCCCTCACATCCGGCGGGCCGGACAATAATCCTATCACGCAGTGCCGGCGAGATCCACCTCATGGTAGGCCGTGCTCCACGGGCTTGGCTCATCCCGCGGCCCTGACCTCGTGCGTTCATTCCGCTAGTCTAGAGAGCAGTTTCCGATGAGATGGACCACCTTCAAGTCGAGGCAGACCCTTTGCTCATCGGAAGACAACTGCTCTCTCTCGACGATGTAGAGCATCTTTATCCGCGTAGAACCGCTCAGGAAAGCGGTTCTATCTAAGCGGATGATGCTCTACCATGCCGGCATGGCAGACGCGACCGCCTCATCAGGGCCGGTGCTGGCCACCGTCGAAGACTTCCTCGCCTGGGTCGAGCCGCAGGCCGAGCGCTACGAGTTCGTCGACGGCCGCCTCGTGCTGATGGCGGGCGGCAGCGAGCAGCACAACGACATCCAGGTCAACCTCCTGAGCGCGCTCCGGCGCCGCCTCCGGGGCACGCCCTGCAAGCCGAACGGCAGCGACCTCCTGATCCGGATCGACGACCGGACCGGCCGCTTCCCGGACGCGAGCGTCTCCTGCGGGCGGGAGGGCGGCCACGCGATCACCTCGCCGGTGGCGGTCTTCGAGATCCTGTCGCCAACCACGGAGCTCCTCGACCGGAGCGGGAAGCGGCGCGACTACCAGAGGCTGCCCAGCCTCCAGCATTACGTGCTGATCGCTCAGGACACGGCGCGCGTCGAGATCTACACCCGGCGCGAGGCCGGCTGGGGGTTTCAGGAGATCGACGACATGGCAGCCGCCATCCCCCTGGACGCGCTCGGGATCGACCTGCCGCTCGCCGAGATCTATGACGCGGTGCCGCTGACCAATGAAGAAGAGCCGGCGACGCCTGCATGACGAGGAGCACCGCGAGCGAGTGCGGGAGCGGCGCCACCATGTCAGCTCCGTCCGCGGGCGGCAGGACGGAACGGATGCGACGCCCGCGCACGGTCACCACGGCGCCGACCAGTTGGACATCGCCATATCGGTCCAGGATCTCGGACATCAGCTCGATGCGCTCGACCGTCGGAAGGTCGGGAAGCCGGATCAGACCGGCGTGGGTGTGATTGCGTTGATGAACGAGTTGGCCGAAATCGGTGTCGATCGTCACGAGAAGGCGGCTTTCCTTCATAGCCATCCGGAGCAGTTCCGCATCACCCGGATCGCGGGCCAGCGAACGAACCTCGAGAACATCGTGTCCTCTGCTCCGCAACCAGTCCGCGAGCTTCCGGCCAGCACAGCGGTCGATGAGAAATCTCAAGCGCCCTTCACCCGCACCGCGTCGATGCTCTCGTTGGCGATGCTGGCGTGCGCGTAGGCCAGGCAAGCGCGCACGTCCTCAGGCTCGAGATCGGGGTAGTCGTCCAGAATCTCCTCGATCGTCTGGCCATGCGCCAGAAGCCCGAGGACCGTCTCGACCGAGATCCGCATGCCGCGGATGATCGGCTTGCCTCCGAAGATCGCGGGGTCGACCGTGATCCGATCCAGGATCTCGTCCTTCGGCATGGCAACCTCCAGTCCCTCCGGCTTCG
>DASUSF010000118.1:0-8050 GCA_036375275.1 Geminicoccaceae bacterium
ATTCCCCACTGCTGCCTCCCGTAGGAGTCTGGGCCGTGTCTCAGTCCCAGTGTGGCTGATCGTCCTCTCAGACCAGCTACCGATCACAGCCTTGGTGGGCCGTTACCCCACCAACCAGCTAATCGGACGCGGGCCCATCCCCGGGCGACTCAATCTTTGGCCCCCCTCGCGGAGGGCGTCATACGGTATTAGCCACCGTTTCCAGTGGTTGTCCCGTACCCGGGGGCAGGTTCCCACGCGTTACTCACCCGTTCGCCACTGGGCCCGGAGCCGAAGCCCCGAACCCCGTTCGACTTGCATGTGTTAGGCGCGCCGCCAGCGTTCGTTCTGAGCCAGGATCAAACTCTCAGTTTCATCCCGGACATCACTGACCATCATCGCCGGCACCCTGCACCGCGGGACCGTCCCCGAACCGCCCGGCCCGAGGCTCGTCACCCCGCACCGCACCCGACCCGAATCCAGCCCGCGCCGCCTGGCGCCAACTCAAAGGCCGACGGTGGTCTCGCCCCACGCCACGCCGCCGCCCCCTTCGCATGGGACCGGCGACCCGGCAGGGGTCTTCCCCACCATCAAGATGCCCGACCAGCGACCCCGTTCACGCGGCCGCCGCCCGCACATCCCTTCCACTTCACCACATTCTCAAACAACAGGTCCGCTCACCCGAGGGCGTGGCCTCGTCGGCCACATTCCTTGCCGGGCCAGCGGGACCCGCTTTATAGTCAGGGTCCGAACGCGCCTCAAGCCTTTTTCGAGGCATTTTACGCGTTGAGGACGCGCCTTAATCCTCCATCGTAAGGCTAAGCCTTTCTTGACTCTTTTGCGTCAAAAAAGGATTGTTCGGCAGCGCTCCGGCGCATCCGCAAGGAAAAATGTCGCTCAAACCTCAAGTCGGGTCGATCAGGTGAAGCCAGCGAACGGGATGACCGCGCCCCTCGGACGCGCGACCACGGCGGCCCTCGCCCTCGCCTTCAGCGTCGGTGCCGCCGCCGGGCTCGTGACGTTCGACCGCGTGGTCCCACCGGGCTCCCCGGTCGATCCCGCGCCGGCCGCCCCGGGCGCTCCCGCGCCGGCCGCGGGCGTGCGCGACGTGGCACCCGACGCCGGCGGCACGGACGAGGGCGACCTCGCGTTCCAGCGCCCCGGCCGGGCACTGGCCGCAATCGCCCCGCTCGAGCTGCGGCACGGCCCGCTGCTCGATCCGGTGCCGGAGCCTGCGGCCGGGATCCCGGCCGGGCTGACCGCCGCCCGACCCGGCGACGCGCGCTTCAGGGGCGCCGAGGGGCTGGCGCAGGAGGCCCATCACGCGGCCGCGGCGCTCGCCGACAAGGCGGTCCTCGAGCCGCCGGCGCCCTCGACCGAGACCGTGACGGTCCGGCGCGGCGACACGCTCATGGACCTCCTGCTCGGCGCCGGGATCGATCGCCAGCAGGCCTACGACGCGGTGGTCGCGCTGGAGACGGTCTACGACCCGCGCCGCCTCAGGGCGGGCCAGGCGCTCGAGATCACCTCGCTCGGCGATCCCGACGACCGTCGCCTGGTCGGCCTGAGCTTCGACATCAGCTTCGACCACGAGGTCCGGGTCCGGCGCGACCGGGGCGGCGTGTTCGCCGGGGCGAAGGTCGAGCGCCCGCAGCACCGGCGCCTGGTGCACCGCGCCAACCTGATCGACGACAGCCTGTACCTCGCCGCCGAGCGGATCGCGGTGCCGCAGGACGTCACCGTCGGCCTGATCAAGCTGTTCAGCTGGGACGTCGACTTCCAGCGCGATCTCCGGCGCGGCGACGACTTCGAGATCCTGTTCGAGGAGGTCACCCTCGAGGACCAGGAGGGCACCCGGCGCGGCGGCGACGTGCTCTATGCCCGGCTCACCCTCGGCGGGCGCGACCTCGACGCCTACCGCTTCGAGCTCAGCGACGGCACGATCGAGTACTACGACCGGACCGGCCGCAGCCTCAGGAAGTTCCTGCTCCGCACGCCGGTCGACGGCGCCCGCATCTCGTCCCGCTTCGGGATGCGCCGCCATCCGGTGCTCGGCTACAGCAAGATGCACAAGGGCACCGACTTCGCGGCTCCAACCGGCACCCCGATCTACGCCGCGGGCAGCGGCCGGATCGAGCGGGCGGACCGCTACGGCGGCTATGGCAACTACGTCCGGATCCGCCACAACGGCGAGTACAGCACCGCCTATGCCCACATGAGCCGTTTCGCCCGCGGCATCGAGCCGGGGGTCCGGGTCTCCCAGGGCCAGGTGATCGGCTATGTCGGGACGACCGGCCGCTCGACCGGCCCGCATCTCCATTACGAAGTGTTCCGCAGCGGCAGCCAGATCAACGCCCTGACCCTGAAGCACCCGCCCGCGGCGCAGCTGGCGGGCGCCGAGCTCGAGGCATTCCGCGCCGAGATGGCCCGGATCGACGACCTGCGCGACGACCTCGACGGCGGCACGCGGGTCGCGAGCAAGAACGGCGACGCCACCTCGACCATCCGCTGAGATCTCGGCCATGCGCCGACGCGGCCGGCCTCCCGCGCACCCGCGAGCGCCGGTGCCCGCCGCGGACGGAGCGATGCCGGGTCAGGCCGGATCGGGCCGCCAGGGCGGGCACGCCCAGGGCGCGCTGGACCGGCCGGCGCAGATCCGCTGGCGGACCGCGAGCCGCCCCGCTGCCGGTCGCCCGCCGCCCGCGAGGCCCTGCTCGAACGCGATCACCTGGAGCCGGCCCCGCACGACCTCGAGCAGCTCCTGCGGGCGAAGCAGGAAGTCTGGCCGGGTCGGCGGGCCGTGGCGCTCGTGGCCGGTCATGAAGGTCGCGTAGATCAGGACGCCGCCCTCGTCCACCGCGTCCAGGACGCGATCGAACAGCGGCCGCCAGAGGTAGTTCACGACCACGATCCCGCCGAACCGGCGGCCGGACAGCGGCCACGGCGTCCCGTCCTCGAGGTCGGCCTCGATCACCTCGAGGCGCGCGCCTTCGCGCTCCCGCAGCCCGGCGAGCGCGGCGACGTTCCGGTCGACCGCCGTCACCGGATGACCACGCCCGAGGAACAGCGCGCTGTGCCGGCCGCCGCCGGCGGCGAGATCGAGCACGGCCGCGCCCGCCGGCACCAGCGGCGCGAAGCGCGCGACCCACGCCGACGGCGCCGCCGTCACGGCTGCCGAATGCGGCGGCAGGCGGCGGGAGCGGGCGCGCCGCCGGCGCCCGTCGTCCACCGTCGGTAAGGCCGGGAGGGAGGGAGCGGGCGCCCGAGCCCCATGATCGCGGCGCCCATGGCCGCGCCACCGAAGGTCACGGCGAAGCCGGCGGCGAGCATGAGCAGCGCGACCCCGCCGCCCTGATCCGTCATGATCAGCGTCCTGAGCCGGCCGACGTCGAGCCAGAGCAGGCCGCCGAGGCTGATCCAGCCGGCGAGGACGCCGGCGGCGCCGTGCCGGAGCAGAAGAGAGATCAACGGGTTTGCCATCTCGGCATCGTCCGGGCGAGCTGGTAGACCTCGGGCCAGTGTGAGGAGCGGCTGCCGGCGGAGCAAGCGGAATGCAGCCGCCTGAAAACGAGGAGGTCGGAATGGCCGGTCCGGATCGAAGCGCACCCCCGGTGGACGCCTGCCCGGTCGACCTCCGCGGCATCGTCCCGAGCCTCAACACGCCGTTCACCGCGGACGGCGCGGTCGACCTCGAGAGCCTCGGCCGGCTGATCGACCACCTGGTCGAGGCGGGCGCCGCCGGCGCGCTGGCGAACGCCGTGGCGGCGGAAGTGGAGAGCCTGACGGTCGGCGAGCGGCGCCGGATGCTGGACCTCATCCTCGAGACGAACGCGGGCCGGCTCACCATCATCGTCGGGGTGTCGAGCCCCGAGGTCGAGGCGTCGGTCGGGCTCGCCCGGGAGGCGGCGGAGGCCGGCGCGGGCGCGATCAACTGGCGGGCGCCGCCCGGGCTGGGCGACGATCAGCTCCGGCGCGCGGTCCGACGGATCGCGGAGGCCGGGCCGGAGCTGCTGGTGCTCCAGGACCTCGACTTCCAGGGTCCGGGGCTCGCGGTCGAGACGATCCTCGCTCTCGCCGAGGCCGAGCCGAAGCTCCGGAGCGTCAAGATCGAGAGCGCGATGCCCGGCCCCAAGATCAGCCGCCTCCTCCGGGAGAGCGGCGGGCGGCTGCACGTCATGGGCGGCTGGCCGACCACCAGCATGCTGGACACCCTGGCGCGTGGCGCGCACGCCTTCATGCCGAGCCACATGATCGGGGCGCTGGTCCGGCTCGCTCGCCTGCAGCGGGAAGGGCAGGACGCGCTCGCCGGGCTCCTGTTCGAGCGCCTGCTCCCCCTGTTCGCCTTCGTCGCCCAGCACATCCACGTCAGCCTCAGGGTCGGGAAGATGCTGCGCGTCGCCGAGGGGGTGTTCCGGACCGAGGTGTGCCGACCGCCGGTCACGACCTTCGACCCGCGGATGGAGGTCGAGGCGCGGCGCCTGGCGCTTCGGAGCCTCGCGATCGGACGCGAGATCGAGGCACTGCTGGGCGAGGGGGTGGATTGATGCAGGCGCGACCATTCGGCGCCAGCTGGCTAACCATGACCACCTGGCGGGCCGTGCGCCGTTAACCATTGGCCAACGACGGGTCTCTATCGTCACCGCTGGATGGTCCATGCGACCGTGGGACTCCGCCGCCGCAACCTGGGCTTGGGCGCCATGGACTCCCAGGATCGCATGGACCGCTGCTGATTATGGGGCACAAAGGTTGATGGTTCGTTGCCCAGCGGCGACCGCCAAGGCCGACCTGACGGTCGTGGAGAGCTGCTTGGCACCAAAGGTAAGCGGCCGGGGCGTGGCCGCGGGTCGGGTTCGCGCGCGGGACCGCCCGGGACCTGATCGCGTGGTCTCGGGACCCGCTTCAAGGAAGGATCGCCGGGCCCGGACGTGAGCCCGCGACAGCAGGGGGACAGGAGATGCCGATCGCGACCACCGACGACGGGGTCCGGCTGCACTACGAGGAGGCGGGCCGCGGCACGCCAATCATCTTCGTCCACGAGTTCGCGGGCGATCACCTGGCGTGGGAGCCGCAGATCCGCTTCTTCAGCCGCCGCCACCGCTGCGTGATGTACGCCGCCCGCGGCTACCCGCCGTCCGACGTGCCGGAGAGCGTCGAGGCCTACGGGCAGCAGCGGGCGGCCCGGGACATCGCCTGCGTGCTCGATGCCTGCGGGATCGACCTCGCGCACGTCGTCGGGCTGTCGATGGGTGCGTTCGCGACCCTCCACCTCGGCCTGAACACGCCCGAGCGGGCGCGCTCGCTGACCCTCGGCGGCATCGGCTACGGCGCCGAGAAGTCGATGGAAGCGACCTTCCGCGAGCTGTCCGAGGCCACAGCGCGGGCCTTCGAGACCGCCGGCAGCCAAGCCTTCGCCGACAGCTACGCGGGCGGCTCCGCCCGGGTGCAGTTCCAGAACAAGGACCCGCGCGGCTGGCAGGCCTTCAGGGACGCGCTCGCGAGGCACGACCCGCGCGGGGCGGCGAACACGATGCGCGGCGTCCAGGCGAGCCGGCCGTCGCTCTACGACCTCGAGGACCGGCTCGAGGGCCTCAAGGTGCCGACCCTGATCGTCGCCGGCGACGAGGACGACCACACGCTGCTGCCGGGCATCTTCCTGAAGCGCGCGATCCCGGCGAGCGGCCTGCTCGTGGTCCCGAAATGCGGCCACACGATCAACCTCGAGGAGCCGGAGATGTTCAACCGGGCGCTCGCCGAGTTCATCGCGATGGTCGAGGCGGGGGCGTGGGCCGAGCGGGACCCACGCGCCCGGCCGGAGGATTTCATGGGGCCGGGCCGCTGAATCGTCTGACGCCGGAACCGCCGCGCCGGCGTTCTTCGCCCCATGGACATCATCCTCCTGGGTACGCTCGCGAGCCTCGGCGCCGGCCTGATGACCGCGGTCGGGGCGCTCCCGGTGGTCTTCGGGCGCGACGTCTCGATCCGGACCAAGGACACCATGCTCGGCTTCGCGGCCGGGGTCATGCTGGCGGCGTCGTTCTTCTCCCTGATCATCCCGGCCCTCGACGTGGCGGAGGTGATGCACGACAGCCGGACGATCGCCGCGACCGTCACCGTGCTCGGCATCCTGCTCGGGGTCGTGGTCGTCTGGGTGATCAACGAGTGGGCGCCGCACGAGCACTTCTTCCTCGGGCGAGAGGGCGGCAGCGATCTGGCGTCGCTGCGCCGGATCTGGCTGTTCGTGATCGCGATCACGATCCACAACTTTCCCGAGGGACTCGCGGTCGGGGTCGGCTTTGGCGGCGGCAACGTCCAGAACGGGATGACGCTCGCGGTCGGGATCGGGCTGCAGAACCTCCCGGAAGGGCTCGCGGTCGCCGTATCACTCGCCGGGGAGGGCTACAGCCGTCGCCACGCCTGGGCGATCGCGGCGCTGACCGGGCTGGTCGAGCCGCTCGGCGGCCTGATCGGGGTCGGCGCGGTGACGATTGCGCAGCCGCTCTTGCCCTGGGGGCTCGCGTTCGCCGCGGGGGCGATGATCTTCGTGATCAGCCACGAGATCATCCCCGAGACCCACCGCCGCGGCTTTCAGAACCAGGCGACCGCCGGTCTCACGGCGGGGCTGCTGATCATGCTGTTCCTCGACGTCACCCTCAGCTGAGCCGGCGATGAAGCAGCGGGAGCACAGCACGACCGGCTTGTCCGCCACACCCCCTTGCCGCAGCCGCCCGGGCCAGTAAGCTTGAGGTGCCGGCGGAATAACGCGTCTTGATTGGGGAAGCGTTATTCGCCTTTTACTTCTGGTTGAGCGTCGTCCGGCCAGTGCTGGATGAAGCTTACGGGCAGCAGCCCCGGCCCGGTCCGAGTTGATTGAGGGATGAATCGCGATGGCGACTGATCTGGAGCGCTTCGGCTTCCGCGAGGTGGGTGGAACCCGCGGCGAGGATGCCTTCACCAGCAGTTCACCGAACACGGTCCACCTCGGTGGCCCGGGCAACGACCTCTTCATCGCGAGCGATGCGCTCGACGCCGAGACGGGGGCGCACTTCTTCCTCGGCGGCGGCGGCTCGGACCAGTACCAGCTCGATCCTGAAACCTTCACGGTGATCGGCAACGGCGGCGGACGCGACGTCGTTCTCGCCCCCGGGTTGAGCTTCACCGGCGCGACCGTGTTCGAGGTCGACCGGCAGCATCTAGGCGTGGTCGATCCCGAGACCGGCGCGGGCGTCGTGATCCTCGACTGGATCAGCGACCGGATCGACAGCATCGAGTTCTCCGACGGCGTGCGCCGGATCGGGATCGACATCAACCCGGTGCAGCTCCGCTTCGAGCCCAACGTCATCACCGACCAGAGCTTCGCGGAGCTCTCGGCGAATGGGATCCTGCCGCCGGGCGCCGCTCTCGATGACGAGCTGATCGAAGCTCTCACCGCCCGCGCGGAGGCGTTCGAGGACGAGGCGGGCGACGGGCTCTCGATCGTGGGCGGCGAGGCCGGCGAGGTGCTGTCCGGCGGCGACGGGCCGGACATGCTCGACGGCGCCGGCGGCGACGACCGGATCGACGGCCTGGCCGGCGACGACCGCCTGCTCGGGGGCGATGGCGACGACCTGATCCTGGCCGGGGACGGCGCCGACGACGTGGACGGCGGGCGCGGCGACGACCAGCTGTCGGGCGATGCCGGGGCCGATGTGGTGAGGGGCGGGGACGGCAACGATCGGCTCCAGGGCGGCGGCCAGGGCGACCGGCTCGATGGCGGGCGCGGCGACGACGACCTCGACGGCAGTGGCGGCAGCGACACCCTGCTCGGCGGTGACGGCAGCGACCGGATCGACGGCGGCGGCGGCGACGACAGCCTCGTTGGCGGCCGGGGCGATGACCGCCTCGACGGCGGCGGCGGCGACGATCGTCTCCGCGGCGGCGGCGACGACGATCGCCTGGCTGGCGGGAGCGGGAACGATGAGCTTCGCGGCGGCGGCGGCGACGACGTCCTGGACGGCGGGGACGGCCGGGACGAGGTCCAGGGCGGCCAGGGCAACGACGACCTGACCGGCGGCAGTGTCAACGACGCGCTCCG
>DASUSF010000119.1:0-6970 GCA_036375275.1 Geminicoccaceae bacterium
GACCCTCGGCGAAGCCGGGATCCGGATGATGGAGGCGCGGGTGGTGCCGGACATCGAGAGCGAGATCGTGGACGCGGTCAACGCCTGCCGCTCGAAGCACACCTACGTGTTCACGACCGGCGGGATCGGGCCGACCCACGACGACATCACGTCCGCCTGCATCGCCAAAGCGTTCGGGCGCCGTTTCGAGCGCAACCTCGAAGCCGAGCGCCGCCTGCTCGACTACTACCCGCCCGAGCGGGTGAACGAGGAGCGGATGTCCATGGCCGACATGCCGGAGGGGGCGGAGCTGATCGACAATCCGGTCTCGGTCGCGCCGGGCTTTCGGGTCGAGAACGTCTACGTCCTGCCCGGCGTGCCGAAGATCATGCAGGCGATGGTCCTGGAGCTGCTGCCGACGCTCGCCGGCGGCGAGAAGATGCTCGCGCGGACGATCACCGTGTTCGCGCCCGAAGGCGACGTGTCGGCGGGGCTCGGGCGGATCCAGGCGAAGTTCGAGGACCTCGAGCTCGGCAGCTACCCGTTCTGGCGGCCCCAGGGCCCCGGCACCTCGATCGTGATCCGCGGTCACGAGCAGGACCGGATCGACCTCGCGGCCGGCGCGCTTTATGCCCTCGCCGAGGAGCTCCACGCCGAGACCCAGGAGGACTACAAGCCGGCCTGACGCCCCTGACAGGGTGACCCCGGCCACTTGCGGGGCAACAACCAGAGGTATGATACTGCCCTCCGGTCAAGCACCTTTCGGTGCTCATTTGGCGGGAGGCGCCAGTGATTGGACGGCACGGGTTGATGCGATCGGTCGGCTTGCCGCTCGCGGTCATCTGGGGCGGCCTGTTCGGCTGCGCCTCCGCAACCAGCCATGCCGACGGGGAGGTCAGGCAGGGCTGGTCCGAGGCGGACCGGCGGGGCTGGTACGACGGGACCCAGGGCTCGCGGCTGATCCCGTTCGACTGGCTGGTGGCGCTGGAGCAGCCGGACAACGGGCAGCCCTTCCTGGCGACGGAGCACATCGAGCGCTTCCGCTACCTGCCCCGGACCGATCCGTCGGGGCGCCCGATGCTGCCGGTCGGCTTCGCGCTCGACGACTCCGACGATTCCGAGCTCACCTTCACCCGGCTCCGCTGGACCACGGGCCAGGGCTCGGATGCACGGTGGGTCGGCATGAACTGCTCGGCCTGCCACACCGGCGAGATCGCCTTCGAGGGACGGCGGCTCCGGATCGACGGCGGCGCCACGATCGCCGACTTCCAGTCGTTCATGGAGACCCTGGACCAGGCGCTGGAAGCGACCAGGGCCGAGCCGGAGAAGTGGGAGCGGTTCGCCGCCGCCGTCCTCGACGGCCGGGACACCGACGCCAACCGGGCGCTCCTGGAGGGGGCGTTCGACGATCTGCTCGCCTGGCGGCGGAAGGTCGCGCTGATGAACGAGACCCCGCTCCGCTACGGCTATGCCCGCCTCGACGCCTTCGGCCACATCTTCAACAAGGCGGCCCTGCTGACCAACGCGAGCGACCCGATCGCCAACCCGCCGGACGCGCCCACGAGCTACCCCTTCCTCTGGAACGTCCACCAGCACGACAAGGTGCAGTGGAACGGGATCGCCTCGAACTCCGGGCGGACGCTCTGGCCGAGCGGCGAGACCTTCGACGTCGGCGCGCTCGGCCGGAACACCGGCGAGGTGATCGGCGTGTTCGCGGACGTCAACGTCACCAGGTCGCCCGGCCTGGCCGGCTACGATTCCAGCGTGCAGGCGGCGAGCCTGGATGCGATGGAGGACCTGATCACCCGCCTCGAGCCGCCGGCCTGGCCCGTGGACGTCTTCGGCGAGCTCGACGACGGCCTCGTCGCGGAAGGCAGGGCGCTGTTCGAGGCGCAGTGCCAGAGCTGCCACCTGCCGCTCGCGCACGACGACCTCACGACCCGCTTCCAGGCCCGGATGAGCTTCTTCCGCGACGACATCCCCGGCAACGTGCCGCCTGGCACCGACCCCTGGATGGCCTGCAACGCCTACACCTACGAGGCGCGGACCGGCGACCTCGAGGGGATCAAGCGGCGCTATGTGTTCGGCGAGCGTCTCGGTGAGCAGGAGCCGGTCGCCAATGTGCTCTCGGCGCTGGTCGCAGGCACGCTGGTCGGCAAGAAGGGCGAGATCGTCTCGAGCGCGGCCCGGGCGTTCTTCGGGATCGAGCGCCGCCCGCGGGTGGTCGAGGAGGAGTTCTTCCTGCTGGACCGCGCCATCGTCGAGATCGAGGACCTCGACGCGCTCCGGCTCGAGCGCTGCATGACCGAGGAGAGCGACATCCTCGGCTACAAGGCGCGCCCGCTGACCGGGATCTGGGCGACCGCGCCCTACCTCCACAACGGCTCGGTCCCGACGCTCCACGACCTGCTGCTGCCGCCGGACGAGCGGCCGGACACGTTCTTCCTCGGCACGCGCGAGTACGACCCGGTCAAGGTCGGCTACCGGACCGAACAGTCCGCCGAGAACAGCTTCCGCTTCCAGGCCCAGGACGAGGCGGGCGAGCCGATCCCCGGCAACTCCAACGCCGGCCACGACTACGGCAACGCCGGCCTGACCGAGGCGCAGCGTCGGGCGCTGGTCGAGTACATGAAGTCGCTCTGAGGCGCGGCCACGAACAACGAGAAAAAGGGGCCCGGCGCGGACGCCGGGCCCAAATGGCGGGGAGCTCGATTGCGCGATCGAGCTACGACCCGACCGCGCGCCATTGGCCGGAGGCGTCGCGGCACGCGGTGCCGCTGACCCGCTCGAGCCGGCCGTCGATCGTCGCGTTGTGGCTGTAGTCGCGGCAGACCTGGCCGCCGCCGACGGCATAGGTCCGGGTCGGGGTGACGCTGCCGAAGTTGCCGCTGTCCGGGTTCTGCCAGGCGACCTGCTGGCCCGCCGGGGCGAACTCGAGGGCCCGGAACTGCGCCTGGCCGGCGGCGATCCGGTCGGCCCGGTCGAGCGACTTGCCGACCGAGGAGCCGACCACCGCGCCGAGGAGCGTGCCGACCGAGGTCGCGATCAGCTTGCCGCGGCCGCCGCCGATCTGCGAGCCGGCGAGCGCGCCGGCGCCGGCGCCGGCGAGGGCGCCCACGGTCTGCTTCGGGCCGAGATCGCCGAAGCTCGGGCCACCGGCGCAGCCGGCGAGGAACAGGAGGGCGGCGAAGGCCGCGATCAGGCGGGGCAGGGGTCGCATGGTGGTCTCCTTCTTGGTTGGCTGTCGCCCGTCGGGCTGCTCGGGCTCGGCTCGGGCACGCGTGCCTCAGCGGTCGGTCAGGCGGATCGGCGCGCCGGTCGTGGCGGCGGCGTCCGGATTGGCCCAGGCGCCGCTGGCGTCCGGCTCGGGCAGGCAGGCCTCGCCGGCTTCGGCGACCCGGGTGCCGAGCGTGGCGCCGCCGAGAGCGCCGAGCACCGCGCCGCCGATGGTCGCTGCGGTGTTGCCGCCACCCTTGCCGATCCCGGAGCCGATCAGGCCGCCGACCACGCCGCCGAGGAGTCCGCCCATCGCCTGGTTGGCGAGGTGGGTCTCCGCGCAGTCGTCCGGGGTCAGATCGAGGCCGAAGATCTCGCCGGGATCGTCCGACCGGCCGGTGGCCGGGACCTGCCCGGCACCGACGAACAGCGGCCCGGCGGGCCCGGCGTCCGCGGCCGCCGGAGGGCCGGCCAGGACCGCCGCGAGGAGTGCACCCGGGATCAGGATCCGCTTGCGGTTCGCCGTCATCGTCGCCTCCGAGGCCAGCCGGGTGGGCCCGGCTCGTTCATCGTCGGCGGAGGCTAGGCGACGGCCCTTGAACCGGTTCTGAACCTACTATTCAGCTGGTGTTCATCTCAGCCGGCAGCGGCGGCGGGCAGCGTCAGGCGCGCGCGGAGTCCCCCGAGCGGTGCCTCGCCGAGCTCGATCCGGCCGCCGTAGAGCTCGGCGAGGTCGGCGACGATCGCGAGGCCGAGGCCCGATCCGGGCACCCGCTCGTCGAGGCGTCGGCCGCGCTCGAGGACCGCCTGGCGCTGCTCGGGCGGCAGCCCGGGGCCGTCGTCCTCGACCTCGATCACCAGGCGCTCGCCGTCGGGCGCCGCGCGTGCCCGCACCTCGCCGGCGGCCCATTTGCAGGCGTTGTCGAGCAGGTTGCCGAGCATCTCCTCGAGATCCTGGCGGGCGCCCCGGAAGGCGAGCGCGGGGGCGCTGCCGCCGTCCACCCGGATCCCCCGGTGGCCGTGGATCTTGCCGAGGGTCCGGGTGAGGTCGGCGAGCACCGGGGCGACCTCGGTCCGGGCGCCGAGCACGCCCGCGGTGGCGGCGGCGCGCGCGCGGGCGAGGTGATGGTCGACCTGGCGGCGCATGATCTCGACCTGGCGCCGGGTCAGGCTGGCGAGCGGCCCCTCGTGGCGCTCGGCCTCGTTGGTCAGCACGGTGAGCGGTGTCTTGAGGCCGTGGGCGAGGTTGCCGACGTGGGTGCGGGCGCGCTCGATCAAGGCTTCGTTGTGGTCGAGCAGGGCGTTCAGCTCCGCCGCCAGCGGCTCGATCTCGCGCGGGAAATCGCCCTGGAGCCGGCGGGTCCGCCCGGTCCGGATCGCGGCCAGCGCGCGCCCGACCCGGCGTAGCGGTTCGAGGCCGAAGCGGACCTGGAGAAAGATCGCGATCAGGAGGCCCGCGAACAGCACGCTCAGGAACAGGGTCAGGAGCCGGTTGAAGCGCCGCTTGTCGGCGGCGATCTCGCTCCGGTCCCCGGCGACGACGAACGTATAGAGGCGGTCGCCGAAGCCGATCGCGCGCGCGAGCAGCCGGAGCTCGCCGCCTTCCGGGCCGACCGTATCCCGGCTCAGCACCTCGCCCGCACGCAGCATCGGCGCGCTCAGGCGCTGATCCCAGAGCGAGGGCGAGCGGCGGGTGCCGCCCTCGCCCCACGCCGTGATCTGCCAGTACCATCCGGAGAGCGGCTGCTCGAACCTCGGGTCGCCGAGGCGCGGCGCCAGATGGAGCGCGTTCCCCTCGCCGACCTCACTCGCCGCGACGAGGCCTTCGAGCAGGACGTTGAGACGCTGGTCGAAGCTGCGCTCGACGACGTCGCCGAACAGCGCCGAAAGCCCGAAGCCGCCGAGCGAGAGCAGGACCGCGCACCACAGCGCGGCGCTCGCGACGAGGCGGAAGGCGAGGGAGTTACGCCGCATCCAGCGGCGGGCGGAGGCGGTAGCCGAGGCCCCGCGCGGTCTCGATCACGTCGACCCCGAGCTTCTTGCGAAGACGGCCAACGAAGACCTCGATGGTGTTGGAGTCGCGATCGAAATCCTGATCGTAGAGGTGCTCGGTGAGCTCGGTCCTGGAGACCACCTTGTCCTTGTGGTGCATGAGGTAGGCGAGGAGGCGGTACTCCTGCGCGGTCAGCTTGACCGGCTGGCCGCCGACGGTCGCCCGGGCCGAGCGGGTGTCGATCGCCACCGGCCCGCAGGAGATCTCCGCCGAGGCATGGCCGGCCGCGCGCCGGACCAGGGCCCGGATCCGGGCCAGCACCTCCTCGGTGTGGAACGGCTTGGTCACGTAGTCGTCGGCGCCGGCATCAATGCCGGCGACCTTCTCGCTCCAGCGATCGCGCGCGGTCAGGATCAGGACCGGCATGGTGCGGCCGTCCTCGCGCCAGCGCTCGAGCACGGTCAGCCCGTCGATCACCGGCAGGCCGAGATCGAGCACCACCGCATCGTAGGGCTCGGTGTCGCCGAGGTGCAGGCCGTCCTCGCCGTCATGGGCGAGATCGACGGCGTAGCCGGCGCCGCGGAGCGTGTCGCCGAGCTGCCGCGCCAGATCCTCGTCGTCTTCCACCACCAGGACCCGCATCGCACCCTTCTCCTCGTTCAGCGCACCTTCAGGATCTTCCCCGAACGCGCATCGGCAATGACGTCGCGCACCTTGCCGTCCTCGCCCAGCCACTTGACCCGGTAGGTCGGCTGCTCGCCGCCTCTGCGCACCTTGGCGTCGAGCGCGCGGCCCGGAATCCGGGCTTCGATCGTCCGCAGGACCTTGGCCAGCGGCACCACGTCCTCATCGGCGATCAGGTGGAGCAGGGGCGGCGGCAGCTCGACAGCGGGCGCCGGTTGGGCTGCGATCATCGCGAGCAGAAGGCCGAGCGCCGGCTTGAGGGTGCGCATGGCGCAAGGATGTAGACCCATCGGGCTGAACGGGTCGTGAACCGAGCGGTTCAGCCACGGTTCACGCGGCGCCTGCCACCCTGCCATGCTAGGATCGGCCGGAGGAGCCTCTGATGCGTGCAACGATCCCGATCCCTCTGCTCGCGGTGGTCCTGATCCTGGCGGCCGTGCCGCGGCCGGCCATGGCCGGTCAGGCGAATCACTCCGGTCAGGCGAAGCACTACAGCGCCGGCCACGGCCAGGTCCAGCCGCTCCCGCTCCAGGTCGGCGGGCTCGCCCAGCCCTTTCTCGGCGGCCTCGGCGGACCGCGCCCGGGGAGCTTCACGACGCCCCATCTCGGCGCGCTCACCAGGCAGCATCCGGGGCTGTTCGGCGGGCAGCACTTCGACGCGCCCTTCAAGCGGCATCCGGGCGTGTTCGTCAGGCCGCACTCCCGGGTCCTGCTGCCGCCGCCGCCCGGCGTCAAGCTCCGGGCGCCGCACATCCGGCCAGGATGGCAGCACGTGCCGCACGTCCTCCGGCTGCCGCCCCGCCCGCACCACGTCCTGCCCGGACGCGGACACTTCGGGTCGCGGCGGCCGTCGCTGGTGATCATCATCCCTTAGGGCCGGCAGCTCCGCCGGTTCTGTAGCCCCGTGCGGGCTGCGCCGGCGCCGTTCCTTCGCCCGCCCGCTCCGTGCTAGGCTCCCGGTTCGCAAGCGAAGGAGCGAAGTCGATGGCCGGGAGCGTCAACAAGGTCACCCTGATCGGCAACCTCGGCCGCGATCCCGAGGTCCGCTACACCAACGACGGCGCCAAGATCGTCCATCTTGCCGTCGCCACGTCCGAG
>DASUSF010000120.1:0-2569 GCA_036375275.1 Geminicoccaceae bacterium
ATTTTGGGGAAATCCGGGGCCACCGAGCCGATGAGCCACCTAACGCCATGATAGGTTTGGCGTCCCCAGGGGGAATTGAACCCCCGCCTCCGCCTTGAAAGGGCGGTGTCCTGACCTCTAGACGATGGGGACCTGGCGACACCGATCTAGCGGGGTGGGGCGGCGAAATCAACCGCGGCCGACGGGATCGCCGGCCGGCGCATGCACCACGCCCGGTCCCGCCGTTCCATGCGGCACGCCCGACCGCCTCTCGCCGGAGGCTGGCGGTGACCGCTTCGCCGGTGGCGCACCTTCGCCCGACCCAATGAAGGTCGCCCGGCGCGCCGCGCTCGGCTCGCTCCTACGCCACGTCCCAGGGCACGAACCGCCCGCGGGACAGGTTGCCGGGCGCGTCCCGGACCTGAACGCGTCGCGGGACCAGTGAAACGTGGCGGCGCGGGCAACCGGCTCTTAACCCTGGCGTCGGACAATCACCCGATCGGGAAGCGAGGATGCACCATGGACCAGGCGGCGGCCGCCCGACGGGTCGATCTCGAGGTGAGCTTCGAGGTCTACGTCCAGAAGAACGGGCGCTGGCTGACCGAGGACGTTCTCGATGACCGCGAGGCGGCGCTCAGGCTCGGCCGGCAGCTCACCGCGCACAAGGACCACGAGGCGGTCAAGGTGGTTCGCGAGCAGCTCGATCCGACGACGGCCCGGGGCAGCGAGCGGATCATCCTCGATTCCCGGATCCCCCTCGCCAGGCCGCTCCCGGCGGCGCCCCGACCCCGCGCGGAAAGCGGGCCAGCCGCCGTGCCCGAGCCGGTGATCCGTCATCCCGGGCGGGAGCCGGAGCCCGGCGGCCCGCCGTGGCTCGTGCCTGTCTCGGCGGTCCTCGGCCTGACCTTCGCCGCGCTCGGCCTCTGGATCACCAGCGCGGTCCGATGACGTCCCGCGGCCGCGCCGCGCGGCAGGAGGCCTCGCCTCCCGCGATGCGCGACCCGGGACCGTTCACGCCGGGAGAGGCGGCCGTGGAAAGGCGCCTCCGGCAGCGCGCTGGAGCTCGGCCGCGATCCTGAGCACGGTCGGCTCGGCGCGAGGCCGGCCGAGGATCTGGAGCGCGGTCGGCAGGCGGTCCCCGGTCATGCCGTTCGGGACCGACGCGCCGCACAGACCCAGATAGTTGCCGGCGCGGGTGAAGCGGGCCGGGGTCGAGGTCTGGTCGATCGCGTCGACCGGCGGCGCTGCACCGGCGACGGTCGGGGTGAGCAGGGCGGCGCAGCCTTCGGTCGCGTCCAGGAAGGCCGCCTGGTCGGCGCGCCGGCCCTGAAGGGCGTCGATGTAGGCCTGCGCCGTGAGGCTGCGGCCGGCGAGGATCCGCGGCCGGACGTCCTCGTCGACCGGCGCGTCCGGGTCCTCGAACAGCCGACCGTGGTGAAAGTAGGCCTCGGCCGCCATGATCACCCCGGCCCGCTCCTTGTACGCCTCGAATGCCTGCGGCAGAGCGGGCGAGCGAATGATCGCGCCGTGCGCCCCGAGCAGCTCGAGGCTGGCGTCGTAGGCCTCGAGCACCTCGGGATCGACCCCGTCGCGCTCGGCCTCCGGCATGGCGCCGAGGACCAGCCCGGCGACGCCGCGGCGGAGGAGCGCGAACGCGCCGCTCCCAGCCAGGAGGTCGGCCGCGGTCAGACGCGGCTCGCGGCCGCGCAGGATCTCGAGGCCGAGCAGGCAGTCCTCGACCGAGCGCGCCATCGGCCCTGGCGTGTCGAGGGTGTGCGCGAGCGGGATGATGCCGGCGAGCGGCGCGCTCCGCTCGGTGAGCTTGAGGCCGACGATCCCGTTCCAGGCTGCCGGCAGGCGGATCGACCCGCCGGTGTCGGTGCCGATGGCGAACGGGACGAGCCCGGCCGCGACGGCGACACCGGAGCCGCTCGAGGACCCGCCGGGCGCTCGGTGCACGTCGGGATCCCAGGGATTCCAGGGCGTGCCGAGACGGCGGTTGGTGCCCCAGCCGCCCATCGCGACCTCGACCGTGTGGGTCTTGCCGATCAGCACGCCGCCGGCCGTGAGCAGCCGGTCGGTGATGGCGGCATTCCGCTCCGGGATCCGGCCGGCGAGCGCCGCCGATCCTCCTCTCGTCTCGTGGCCGGCGACGTCGACGAGGTCCTTGAGCGCGAAGGGCGCCCCGATCATCGGCAGCGACGGATAGCCACGACGGAGCGCCGTCTCCGCCGCGTCGGCGGCGCCCCTGGCCTCGTCGGCGTACACTGCGACCAGGGCGTGCAGCCGGTGGTCGAGCCGCCCGATCCGCTCGAGCAGGAGCTCCAGATGCTCGCGCGGCCGCGCCCGGCCGGCGAGAAACGCCCGCAGCAGATCGCCGGCGCTGTCGAACACGTCGCTCATTCACTTCCCCGGGATCAGGCTCGAACATGGCGCGAATCGGGATCAGGTTCGCCGTGAAGTCGACACAGCTCGTTCTGCCTGTCACCAATGTCGTCTCCTCGCGATCGCCCGGACCGGCGGCTTCGAGGCGCGCAGGCAAGCTGCCGCCGGCCGGGTCGTCTGCCTCATGGATGAAGTCGTGGCACTG
>DASUSF010000121.1:0-13352 GCA_036375275.1 Geminicoccaceae bacterium
GCATGGAGGTCGCTCTAGCCGCGCCCGCTCTGCCCGCCGCCGGTCGCAGCGGCCGCCGCGTCCAGCGCCTGGTCGAGGTCGGCGATGATGTCCTTCACGCTCTCGATCCCGATCGAGAGCCGGATCACCTCGGGCCCGGCGCCCGCGGCCCGCCGCTGCTCGTCGTCGAGCTGGCGGTGGGTGGTCGAGGCGGGATGGATGATGAGGGAGCGGGTGTCGCCGATGTTGGCGAGGTGCGAGAACAGCTCGCAGCTCTCGACCACCTTGATGCCCATCTGGTAGCCGCCCTTCACCCCGAAGGTGAACACCGCGCCGGCGCCCTTGGGCATGTAGCGCCTGGCGAGCTCGTGCGCTTCGGCGCTCTTGATCTTCAGGCTCATGGTCCGGGACCCGAGGTAGAAAGCCATGGTCGCAGCCTACCGGGCCCGGTCCCTGCCGGCCAAGCGCGTCACGCAGCGCGTCCCCCGGTCGCGGTCGCGGCCGCCTGCAGGGCCTGATCGAGATCGCGGATGATGTCCTTGACGCTCTCGATCCCGACCGACAGCCGGATCACCTCGGGACCGGCGCCGGCGGCCCGCCGCTGCTCGTCGTCGAGCTGGCGGTGGGTGGTCGAGGCCGGGTGGATGATCAGGGAGCGGGTGTCGCCGATGTTGGCGAGGTGGGAGAACAGTTCGCAGCTCTCGACCACCTTGACCCCCATCTCGTAGCCGCCGCGGACCCCGAAGGTGAACAGACCCGAGGCACCCCTCGGCATGTACTTCTGCTGCAGCGCGTGGAACGGGCTCGATGGCAGCCCCGGATACGAGACCCAGGCGACCTCGGGATGGTCCGCGAGGTATTCCGCGACCGCCTGCGCGTTCGCCGCGTGCCGCTCCATCCGGAGCGACAGGGTCTCGCAGCCGGTCAGGATCAGGAACGCGTTGAACGGCGACAGCGCCGGCCCGATGTCGCGCAGCCCGACCGTCTTGCAGCGGATCGCGAAGCCGAAATCGCCGAAGGTCTCGGCGAAGCGGACGCCGTGATAGGCCTTGGTCGGCTGGGTCATCAGCGGGAACCTGTCGTTCTGGAACCAGTCGAAGGTGCCGCAGTCCACGATCACCCCGCCGATCGAGTTGCCGTGGCCGCTGATGTACTTGGTCAGCGAATGGACGATGATGTCGGCGCCGTGCTCCTTCGGGCGGCAGAGCCAGGGCGTGGCGCAGGTGTTGTCGACGATCAGAGGGACGCCACCGGCATGGGCGACGGCCGCGACCGCCTCGAGGTCCGGGATCACCCCGTCGGGATTCGAGCTGCTCTCGACGAACACCGCGCGCGTCCGCTCGCCGAGCGCCGCCTCGAACGCGCCGACGTCGGTCGGGTCGACGAAGCGGACCCGCCAGTCGAACTGCGGAAACGTCTCGCTGAACTGGGTGATCGAGCCGCCGTAGAGCCGCTTCGACGCGATCAGCTCGTCGCCCGGCCGCATCAGGTTGAGGAGCGCCACGAACTGCGCCGCGTGGCCGCTCGCGACCGCGCAGGCCGCGGTGCCGCCTTCGAGCGCCGCGACCCGCTCCTCGAGGACCGAGACCGTGGGGTTGGTGAGGCGCGAGTAGATGTTGCCGAAGCGCTGCAGGTTGAACAGTGCCGCGGCGTGGTCGACGTCGTCGAACACGAAGGCCGAGGTCTGGTAGATCGGGGTCGCCCGCGCCCCGGTGGTCGGGTCCGGCGCGGCGCCGGCATGCACCGCGAGCGTCTCGAACCCGTAGTCCTCGTCGGAGTCGCTCATCGTCCTCGCCCACCCCGTGTCGTCGCCGGACGCGTCTCTACTCCGGCGATCCGCGGATGGCAAACCGGGCGCCGCTCCAGCGCATCTTCGACATGGGCAGGGTCGAGGAGAACCGGCCGGCGGGGGCCTCGGCGGGGCCGCTGCACCGGCGATGCGTCATGTCCGCCCTGGGCCTTGCCCAGGGCCGGCGGCATCCGGGATCAGACGGTGCGCGCCGCCTCGACCATCGCCGTGAACCCCGGGTCGATCCCGGTGAAGCTCCGGACCACCTCGAGCAGCCGGAGCCTGCCGTGACGGGCGATCGCCGTCTCCAGGCGCGCGGCGATCCGCTCGAAGCCCGCCCGGTCGATCCACCCCTCGAGCTCGATCCCGACCAGGTCCGTCCCCTCGATCTCGCGGTAGTCGATCATGGCTCCGCCCGCCGCCGAGGGGACCGCATCGTCACCAGCGACCGCCGCGGGACAGCCGGTCCAGGGTCCGCTCCAGCGCCGCCAGCCGGTCCGCGGCTTCGGCCTTGCCGGAGAGCACGTCGTGGGCGGCGTTGAAGAACTCGGAGCTGACCTGGTTGTACTTCTCGCCGGTCACCCGCGACGGCCGGGCCACCGCCTCGACGAAGGTCTCGTAGAGGGAGCCGAAGAACGGCACCGCCTCCAGCACCTCCGGGTCCTGGTACAGCTCCTGGATGGTCGGGTTGTAGGAGCCCTCGATCGCGCGACGCTTCTGCTCCTCGTAGGAGGTCAGGTAGGCGACCAGATCGGCGGCCGGCTCGGGGTTCTCCGAGTACGTCGAGACCGCGAGCTGCCAGCCGCCGAGCACGCCGGTATGCTTGCCGTCTTCGCCGCCCCTGGGCAGCTGGGTCACGCCGACCTTGCCCTTGATCGGGCTGTCGTCCGCCTGCGCGAGCGCCCAGGCATAGGGCCAGTTGCGCATGAACACGGCGTTGCCCGACTGGAACACGCCGCGCGCCTCCTCCTCGGCATAGTTGAGCACGCCCTGCGGGGCGATCGTGCCGATCCAGCCGGCCGCGGTATCGAGAGCGGTCGCCGCCTGCTCGTTGTCGATCGTGATGGTGCCGTCGTCGGCGACGATGGTCCCGCCGCCGAAGCTGTCGATCCATTCCAGCGCGTCGCAGGTGAGCCCTTCGTAGGCCTTGGCCTGGAAGACGAAGCCCTGCATCCGGTCGTTGCCTTCGCTCCGCTCGCCGGCCTGGATCTCCTCGGCGATGGCGCGGAGCTCCTCCCAGGTCTCGGGTGGCTCCTTGCCGTACTTCTCGAGCAGATCGGTCCGGTAGTAGAGGATGCCGGCGTCGGTGAACCAGGGCATCGCCACCAGGCGGCCGTCGACCGTGTTGTTCTCGACGATCGCCCTGAAGTGCCGGTCGATCTGCTCCTGGTCGATGTGCTCGGCGAGGTCGATGAAGTGGCTGTCGAGGATGCCCGGCCAGATCACGTCGATCTGGAACACGTCGATGTCGGCCGAGCCGGCGGCCAGGATCTGCTGGTAGAGGGCGAGGCGCTCGGTCGCCGAGTTCGGGGTCGAGATCACCTCGACCTCGTGGCTGCTCTGCTCGGCCCAGGCGCGGGCGCCCTGCTGGCACAGCTCGAGCTCGAGACCGACCGCGCCGCAGGAGATCGCGATGGTGGCTGCCCTGGCGGTGGACGGTCCGGCGGCACCGATCGCGACGGCCATCAGGGTCATGCCAAGCCAGCCTCTCTGCATGCTGCGTCTCCCGTTGGTGCTTGCTCTCCCGACCGCCGGGCACGCCGGGCCCGCTCCCGGCCCCCTTGCGGTTTGCCAAGTGTCGGCGTCTTCTAGGGCCTTGGCAAGCGACCGGCCCCGCGGCGCCTCGGGGGCGGCAGCGTCGGGAGACGGCATGACCGGTTTCGCGGCATGAGCCTCGAACTCGCGAGCCAGGCCTTCGGTTCGTCCGGCGACGCGGTTGTGGTCATGCACGGCCTGTTCGGCGCCGCGCGCAACTGGACCTCGATCGCCAAGCGCCTCGCTGAGGACCACCGGGTGTTCGCGCTCGACCTCCGCAACCACGGCGCTTCGCCCTGGTCGGACGACGTCAGCTACGCGGCGATGGCCGAGGACGTCCGAAGCTTCATCGAGGCGGAAGGGATCGAGCCCGCGGTGCTGATCGGCCACAGCATGGGCGGCAAGGTCGCGATGCGCCTCGCGCTCGAGTACCGCGACCTGGTCGAGAAGCTGATCGTCGCCGACATCGCGCCGGTCGCCTACCAGCACAGCTTCGACGAGTACTTCGATGCGATGCGCGGCGTCGACCTGAAGGCGGCGCGCCGCCGGGCCGACGTCGAGGCGGCGCTCGCCCCGGGCATCCCGGACCGCGGCATCCGCGGCTTCCTGCTCCAGAGCCTGACCCGCGACGACGACGGCTTCGCCTGGCAGCTCAACCTCGATGCGCTGGCCATGCACATGGACGACCTCACCGGCTGGCCGGACGATCTGCCGGGGCGGCAGTTCGACGGACCGACGCTGTTCGTCGGCGGGGAGCGGTCCGACTACCTCCAGCCCGCGCACCGCGAGGCGGTCCTCGCCCTGTTCCCGGAGGCCCGCTTCACCACCCTCAAGGGCGCCGGTCACTGGCTCCACGCCGAGCAGCCGGACGCCTTCCTCAGGACGGTGCGCGCCTTCCTCGACCAGACCTGACTTTGATCAGCTCCGGCCGGTGAGCAGCACGACCTTGCCGGTGATCCGGCCGCTCCGGATCAGCTCGAGCGCGTCCGCGGCCCGTTCCATCGGATAGGTCGCCATGACCTCCGGACGGATCCTGCCGGCGGTGTAGAGGTCGAACAGCTCGTCCTGGACCCGGCGCACCCAGGCCGGGTCGCGCTCGCGGTAGTCGCTCCACTGCAGGCCCGAGGCCGTGATGTTCTTGACCAGGAGGTAGTTGGCGCGGATCTCCGGGATGCGGCCGGCCGCGAAGCCGACCACGACGATCCGCCCCCGCCAGGCGAGGGCGCGGATGGCGGCGTCGAACACGTCGCCGCCGAGCGTCTCGATCACCACGTCGGCGCCATGGCCGCCGGTCGCCGCGCGGACCTCGGCGCGAAGCGCTTCGTGGAGGTCGTCCGCCCGGAGGTCGACGATCGCATCGGCCCCGGCGCGCCGGATCGCGGCCGTCTTCTCGGGCGATCCGGTGGCGGCGAGGGCGATGCCGCCGAACGCCTTGACCACCTGGAGCGTGGCGAGGCCGACCCCGCCACCGGCGCCGGTGACCAGCACCACCTCGCCCGGCGTGAAGCGGCCGCGCTCGAAGAGGGCGAAGTGCGCGGTCTGGAAGACGAGGCCCATGGCGGCGGCGTCGGTGAAGCTCATGGCGTCCGGGATCCGGTAGGCGTCCTCGGCGTCGACCACGACCTCCTCGGCATAGGCGCCGTGCTCGAGCTGGACCACGACCCGATCACCGACGGCGAGGCCCGACACGTTCTCGCCGAGCGCCGCGACCACGCCCGCGGCATCCTTGCCCGGCGCGAACGGCCGCTCCGGCAGCTTCTGATACCTGCCGCCGATCACCAGGAGGTCCGGGTAGTTCACCCCGATCGCGTGCACCTCGACCCGGACCTGGCCGGCCGCCGGCTCGGGCGTCGGGCGATCCTGGAAGCGCAGCACCTCCGGCCCGCCGAACTCCGGCACCACCAGCGCCCGCATCTAGCGGTTCTCCCGCACGAACTCACGAACGTCGGCTTCGCCGAGCCGCGGAAAGCCGGCTTCCCCGGGGCCGCGGAAGGCCGCGTCGAGCGGCAGCGGCAGCGCCGGGATACGCTGATCGTCGGGCGCGCGCAGCTCCTGCGCAAAGAGCCCCCGCGCTGCGACGTGCGGCTCGGAGAGCGCTTCCTCGAGCGTCGCGACGATCGAGCAGCAGACGTCCTCGCCCTTGAAGACTTGCTGCCAGTGCGCCGCGTCGTGACCTTCGATGATGGCGGCGATGGCGGTTCGGGTCGCGGCTGGGTCCTCCCGGTCGTCCCGGAGCGGCTCCGCGAGCCCGATCAGCTCGGTGAAGCGCCGCCAGAACCTTTCCTCCAGAGGCGCTGCAGCCAGATGACGGCCGTCCCGCGTCCGGTAGATGGCGTAGCGGGGCGAGCCGCCGGTCACCAGCTCGCCGCCGGGCCGCGGCCAGCCGCCCCCGGCGAAGGCGTTGCCGAGCGCCCAGTAGAGGAACGGGAACAGGTTGTCGGTCATCGAGACGTCGAGGTGACGGCCCTCGCCCGTCCGGCTGCGCTCGTGCAGCGCGAGCAGGATGTTGATCACCGCCGGCCAGCTCCCGCCCGCGATGTCGGCAATCAGGGCCGGCGGCACTACCGGCGCGCCGTCGGCGCCCGCCGAGAGCCCGAGCAGCCCGACCTCGGCGATGTAGTTCAGGTCGTGCGCGGCGATCCCGGCCTTCGGCCCGTTCTGCCCGTAGCCGGTGATCGAGCAGTAGATCAGGCCCGGGTTGACTTCCCGGAGCGCCGCGTAGCCCAGACCGAGACGGTCCATGACGCCCGGGCGGAACTGCTCGACCAGCACGTCCGCCCGCTCGACCAGCGGCCGGAGGGTCTCGCGCGCCGCCTCGTCCTTGAGGTCGAGGGCGAGCGAGCGCTTGCCGCGGTTGAGGAGGCCGAAGTTGACGCTGTCCGGGCCGAGCTTCGGCGCGTAGCGCCGCATCTCGTCCCCACCGTCCGGGCGCTCGATCTTGATCACCTCGGCGCCGGCCTCGGCGAGCAGCAGCGTCGCCATCGGGCCCGGCAGGAGCGTCGAGAAGTCGAGGACCAGCACCCCGTCGAGCGGCGCCATCAGGGCTCCCGCGCGCGCCGCTGCTTCGCGACCACCGCCCGGCGGGCCGGCGCATAGGCCGGGGTTCCGTAGACCTCGAACAAGGCGCGTGTCACGTCATGATGCCGGGCGAGCCCGCCCCGCACCACGCGCTCGATCGGCCCGTCCGGATAGCCGAGGCCGAGCCGGCAGGTGGTGTCCATGTCGGCGGCGGAGGCCAAGCCTTCGTCGAGCAGGCGGAGCGCCTCGTTGTAGACCGGCCGGACCAGGCGATCGATGATCCGCCCGGCCTGGTCGGCGCAGAGCGCGACCTCCAGGCCCGCGGCCTGGAACATCGCCCTGGCCGCCTCGACCGCGGCCTCGTCGCTGTGCGGCTGGACGACGAGCTCGATCAGGCTGGACGGCGGGTCGTCGCCGTTCCGGTAGCGGGCGAAGCCCAGGACCTTCGAGCCTTCCTCGCCTGCGCCTTCGCCGGTGTGGACGCCCAGGCACTCGAGGTCGAGCTCGACCAGGACCGCCGTGGCGGCGGCGTCATCGACCGGCCCGGCCGGGCTGCCGAGATGGAGGACCACCTCACCATCGTCCGAAGCCGCGTCGAGGAACGGATCGCCTGTCGGAAAGGACCGGCTGGGTCCGTGCTGGATGATCCGGTACGCCATCGCCTTCAGCCCCCGAACATCCGGTCGCCCTCGTAGGTGTAGAAGCCGCGGCCCGCCTTGCGGCCGAGCTGGCCGGCCGCGACCATTCGGCGGAGCAGCGGCGGCGCCGAGGCCCGGGGATCGAGGGTGACCGGGTAGAACGCCTCGCAGAGCCGGAGCTGGGTGTCGAGGCCGATCAGGTCGAGCAGCTCCAAGGGGCCCATCCTGTAGCCGAGGCCGGCCTTGATCGCCTTGTCGATGTCGGCCGGCAGCGCGACCCCGGCCTCGACCGCCCGGATCACGTCGTTGTTGAAGGGGACGAGCAGCGCATTGAGGATGAAGCCCGGGCGGTCCTGGGTCATCACCGGCTGCTGCCCCGCCGCCAGGGTCCAGGCCCAGGCCGCGGCGAACGCCGCCTCGCTGGTGTTCAGCCCCGGCGACATCTCGATCAGCTTCATCAGCTGCGCCGGCAGGCAGAAGTGCATGCCGACCACCCGGTCCTCGCGGCCGCAGCCGGACGCGATCTCGGTGATCGAGAGGGTCGAGGTGTTGGACGCGAAAATGGTGTGCTCGGGACAGATCCCGTTCAGGCGGGCGAGCAGGTCGCGCTTGGCGGCGAGGTCCTCGTAGATCGCCTCGATCACGAGGTCGCATGCCTCCAGATCGTCGTAGTCGGTGGTCCGGGTCATGCTCTCGAGGATGCCCTCGAGGCGTTCCGGGTCGAGCTTGCCGCGCTCGACCGACTTCTGGAAGAAGCCCTCGATCTGGGCGCCGGCCCGCTTCAGCGCGTCGGGGCGGACGTCGTGGCAGACGGTCCGGAAGCCGGCCCGCGCCGCGACGATCGCGATCCCGGCGCCCATGGTGCCGCCGGCCCCGGCGACGCCCACGGTCCTGATCCTGGTCTCGGCCTGGTCTGGCGTCATCGCTGGATGAAGCTCCGTCCGATCAGCTGGCGGTGGATCTGGTTGGTGCCTTCCCAGATCTGGGTGATCTTGGCGTCCCGCATCAGCCGCTCCGCCCGGTAGTCGGTGATGTAGCCGTAGCCGCCCATGAACTGGACGACGTCGGTCGAGATCCGCATCGCGAGGTCGGACGCCTTCATCTTGAGCATCGACGCCTCGACCCCGATGGCGTCGATGCCGGCGTCGACCATGGCACCGACGTGCCAGAGCCAGCGCTCGCACATGGCCAGCTCGGTGGCGAGATCGGCGAGCATGAACTGGATGCCCTGGAACTCGATGATCCGCCGCCCCGACTGCCGGCGCTGGTTGATGTACGCGACGCCGTCCTCGAAGGCGGCCCGCGCGATGCCGAGCGCGTGCGCGGCGATCGAGGGGCGCGACTTGTTGAGCGCCCCGAACAGGATCCCGAGCCCCTCGCCGGGCGCGCCGAGGAGGTTGGCCCGCGGCACCCGGCAGTCCTCGAAGGCGAGCGCCGCGGTCGAGCTGGCGCGGTGGCCGAGCTTGTCCTCCTTGCGCACCACCGAGAGCCCGGGCGTCGCCCCTTCCAGCACCAGCGCGCTGATCGCGCCCTTGGGATCCTCGATCCCGGCCCACTTGCCGAACACCAGGTAGCGGTCGGCGACGTCGCCGTTGCTGATGAAGGTCTTGGCGCCGTCGATCCGGATCGTGTCGCCCTCGGGGGTGAAGCGGGTGCGCATGCCGGTCGCGTCCGAGCCGGCCTCGGCCTCGGTGATGCAAAGCGCGGCGAGCCCACCCTCCGCGATCCGCGGCAGGAGACGGCGCTTCTGCTCGTCGCTGCCGACGTCGATCAGGGCCTTCATCGCATGGAAGCCGGTCGACCAGATGATCCCGGTGGATGCGCAGGCCTTGCTGAGCTCGCGCACGCTTGCGAGGTACGCGGCGTAGGAGACCGGCGAGCCCCCGCAGTCCTCCGGGATGAACATGGCGTTGAGGCCGAGGGCGTTGATCGCCTCGACGTTGTCCCACGGGAAGTCGCCCGAGCGGTCGTACGCCGCGGCCCGCGGCGCGATCACGTCTCGGGCGAGTCGCGCCACCTCGTCCAGGAGCAGCGCCTCGTCCTCGGCGAGCCCGGGCGGCCGGTCGAGCCGGGTCAGCGCCTGCACGCGCGTCTCCAGTCCGGACGCCTCGTCGTCGTTCTGGCTGACCGCTTCCGACCGGATGGCGAAAGACGCATGACGACCTCCTCTCGGAGCCCGACTATACCGGAAGGCGTCCAGCGGCGGGACCGCGTTCATGATCGCTTCGTCGGGCACGATCAGGATGGGGGGCGTCGCGCGGGTGGAGGTGGATTGGCATGACGCCGGAAGCGGGGCGTGTTCTCGCCGGGGTCGAGCGGGTGTTCGACACGCCGCGCCCGTCCTGGTTCTGCAACGCGCGGCACTGCTGCGAGTGCGCCGAGCACGAGGCGACGCTCCAGGCGCACACGCGCGAGACGCTGGACTTCCAGGCGGTCGGCAGCCCGGCCTGGGACCCGGTGACCTTCATCAGCAATCCCGACGGCTTCAAGCACCTGCTCCCGGCGCTCGCGCGCCTCGCCTTCGGCCGCGGCAACGCCTACTACCTCGACACCTTCGTCTTTCAGCTGCGCCACGATCGCATCCTGACCTTCACCGACGAGCAGAAGCGGGCGCTCGAGGACCTGCTGCTCCATCTCGCGGTGGAGCTGGACGACGAGATCAGGGACTACGACTGGCCGGAGATCGAGTGGGTGCTCCGCCGGCTCCGGGGCGAGGCGGGCCCCGCCACCTACGCAGGCGGCTGGGCCCCCTGATCAATGCTGCAGGATCTTGGCGAGGAAGCCGCGGGCCCGCTCGCTCGCCGGATCGGTGAAGAAGGCTTCGGTGTCCCGGTCCTCGACGATCTCGCCCTGGTCCATGAACGCGACCCGGCTCGCGACCTTGCGCGCGAAGCCCATCTCGTGGGTCACGACCATCATGGTCATGCCTTCCATGGCCAGCTCGACCATCACGTCCAGGACCTCCTGGATCATCTCGGGATCGAGCGCCGAGGTCGGCTCGTCGAACAGCATCACCACCGGGTCCATCGCCAGCGCCCGGGCGATCGCGACCCGCTGCTGCTGCCCGCCCGAGAGTTCCGCCGGATGCTTCTGCGCCTGGTCCTCGAGCCCGACCCGCCGGAGCAGGTCGACCGCACGCGCTGCCGCCTCGTCCGCCGGCCGGCCGAGCACCTTCTCCGGACCGAGGGTGACGTTCCGGAGCACGGTCATGTGCGGGAACAGCTCGAAGTGCTGGAACACCATGCCGATCCGGGCGCGGAGCTTCGGGGCATCGACGCCCTTCGCGCCGACCTCGGTGCCGTCGACCGTGATCCGCCCCGCCTGGTAGCGCTCGAGCGCGTTCACGCACTTGATCAGCGTGCTCTTGCCCGAGCCCGACGGGCCGCAGACCACGATCACCTCGCCGCGCGCGACCTCGAGGGTGCAGTCCTTGAGCACCTGGAAGTCGTCGAACCACTTGGAGACGTTGTGGATCTCGATCACGTCGCGTAGGTCCGCTGGAGGCGACGGACGAGGCGGGACGCGGCGAAGCAGATCACGAAGTAGACGACGGCCGCGAAGGTGTACATCTCGACCAGGCGACCGTCCCGGGTCGCGACCACGCTCGCCGCGGTCATGAAGTCGCGGAGCGCCACGACGTAGACCAGCGAGGTGTCCTGGAACAGGATGATGCCCTGGGTGAGCAGCACCGGCAGCATGTTGCGGAACGCCTGCGGGAGGGTGACGTAGCGGTAGACCTGGAAGGGGGTGAGCCCGATCGCGCGCCCGGCCATGGTCTGGCCCTCGGGCACGCTCTGGATGCCGGCCCGGATGATCTCGCAGTAGTAGGCGGCCTCGAACAGGGTGAACGCGATCAGCGCCGAGGCGAAGCCGCCGACCGGGCGGCCGAGCGCCAGCGGCACCAGGAAGTAGAACCAGAAGATCACCAGGATCAGCGGCACCGAGCGGAAGCTGTTGACGTAGATCGCGGCCAGCCAGGCGAGCGGGCGGACCGGCGCCAGCCGGAGCAGGGCCAGCAGGGTCCCGAGCACGACGCCGCCGGCCACCGCGAGCGCCGTGAGCAGGAGGCTGAGCTGCATGCCTTCCAGCAGGAACGGCAGCGCGCGCACGATCACCCCGAAGTCGAAGTCGGCGAACACGCCTCAGCCCTGCCCGAGCGCGGCATAGCCCGGGATCCGGGTCCTCGCCTCGACGGTCCGCATGACCAGGACCACGAGCAGCGTGATTCCGAGGTAGAGCACGGTCGCCGCGGTGAACGCCTCGAAGCCCTGGAAGGTGTAGTTCTCGATCTGCCGGCTCTGCGCGGTCAGCTCGAGCACCCCGATGGTCAGCGCCAGCGAGGAGTTCTTGAAGATGGTGAGGAACTCGCTGGTGAGTGGCGGGACGATGATCCGGTAGCCGACCGGGAGGAGCACGTAGCGGTAGACTTGGCTCTCGCGGAGGCCGATGGCGCGGGCGGCGTCGATCTGTCCGCGCGGCACGGTCCCGATCCCGGAGCGCACCTGCTCGGCGACCCGCGCCGCGGTGTAGGTGCCGAGGCAGACCACGGCGGTCCAGTACTCCGGCGCCGGGAGGTCGCGCTTGACCCAGCGGCTGGCGTCCGCGGGCAGGAGCTCCGGCACGACGAAGTACCAGAGGAACATCTGGACCAGCAGCGGCACGTTCCGGAACACCTCGACGTAGGCCGCGCCGACGCCGCGCGCCCACCCGGCCGGCAGCGTCCGCATGATCCCGATCAGCGAGCCGAGCCCGAACGCGATGACCCACGCCGCGCCGGCGACCAGCACCGTCCAGAGCAGCCCCGACAGGAGCCAGCCGAAGTACGGCTCCTGGAGCAGGATCCCCCAGTTCCAGTTGTAGCTCATGCGGACGACGGCAGGCGGAGGCCTCGCCCACCGTTGCCGGCTTCTGCCCGGCAAGCCCGCGCGGCCGGACGCCGTGCATCGTGCAGGAGCGGCCTCCGAACGCGCGGATTGCGTCCTCGTATGTTCGGCTTATCCCTTTGGCAACTCATCCACGGCATCCTGAGCCTGGTCCATGCGATCCTGGAAGTTCGTGCCAGCGCCTCCTTCAACCGGCGGCGATCGTGCGCCGACGTCCCGAGGGCCGGAAGGTCCGGCAGACGGGCTGGCGTTCTGTAGCAGGTCCGAGATTGGTTGGAACCACGGCGGACGTCCGAGCACGCCTCGGTCACGTCCGTCAAGGTGGTGGAAAATGCTGAGGCGGTCATGGGTGGAACGGGTCAGGCCGCTTTGGGTGGAAGCTGGGTGATCTCGAGCGGTTCCTCTCCGGCTGCGATCTCGGCGATCTCGAGCGACAGGTAGCGGTGCTGCAGCTGCCATTCGTCGTTCTGTTCCGAGAGCATGGCGCCGACCAGGCGGACGATCGAGGCGTCGTTGGGGAAGATGCCGACGACGTCGGTACGGCGCTTGATCTCCTTGATCAGCCGTTCGAGCGGGTTGGTGCTGTGCAGCTTGGTCCGGTGTGGCGCAGGGAAGGTCAGGTAGGCGAGCACGTCGTGCTCTGCGTCCTCCATGAGCGCGGCGAGCCGTGGGAACCGCGGCCGCAGCTGGTCGGTGACGTGGCGCCAGAGGTCGCCGGCGGCGGCTCGGTCGGGCTGGACGAAGACCTGGCGGATCGCCCCGGCGACCATGGCGTGGTGGCTCCTCGGGATGTGGACGAGCACGTTGCGCATGAAGTGCACGCGACAGCGCTGATAGGTGGCGCCCAGGACCTTGGCGATCGCTGCCTTCACGCCCTCGTGGGCATCGGCGACGACCAGCTTGACGCCCTTGAGCCCGCGCCGGACCAGGCCGCGCAGGAACTCGATCCAGAACACCGCGGCCTCCGAGGGGCCGACGCCGAGGCCGATGATCTCGCGCCGACCGTCGGTGTTGACCGCCACGGCGACGATCACCGCGACCGCGATGATGCGCCCGCCTTCGCGCAGCTTGAGGTAGGTGGCGTCGAGCCAGAGGTAGGGCCAGTCGCCGGCACGCGGCCGGTCGAGGAACGAGCGCACCCGCTCGTCGATCTCGCGGCAGAGCTTCGAGACTTGGCTCTTGCTGATCCCGGTCATGCCCAGAGCCTGGACCAGCTCGTCGACGCGGCGGGTCGAGACGCCGCCGATCCAGGCCTCCTGGACCACGGCGGCGAGCGCCCGCTCGGACATC
>DASUSF010000122.1:0-9594 GCA_036375275.1 Geminicoccaceae bacterium
ACCGGCTGGCCGCCCTCGACGAGCGGCTCAGTGCGGCCGAGCAGGCGGGCGGCACCGTCGGCGAGCTGCAGGCGCAGCTACAGGAGGTCGCGGGCCAGGTCGAGAAGCTGACCGCGGCGTTCCCGGAGCTCGGGCGGCAGATCACGGCTACGGTCGAGGAGCTCTCGGCGCAGGTCGCCGCGCTCGACGAGGATCAGGACGCGCTGGCCGGACTGGTCAGCAATCTCCAGGAGCAGATCAACGCGGTCCAGCAGCAGGCCAACAGCCTCGATCAGCGCCTCAACACCACCCAGGAGTCGATCGAGAACGCGTCGACCCGGCGCGAGCGGGCGGCCGCTCTCGCCCTCGCCGTCGGCCAGCTCGACAGCGCGATCGAGCAGGCGGAGAGCTACGAGAAGCCGCTCCAGACCGTCCAGGCGCTGGCCAGCGGCGACCAGGTCGTGGCCGACGCGTCCTCGTCCCTGCAGCCGATGGCCGAGCAGGGCGTGCCCAGCACGAACCAGCTGCGGCAGGAGTTCGACGAGGTGGCGGGCGAGATCGTGCACAGCACCTCCGACGCCGACGGCGTCCTCGGCCAGGCCGCGAGCAACCTCCGCCGGCTGGTCTCGGTCCGCGCGGTCGGCGCCGACGTCGAGGGGGAGGGCGCGGAGGCCCGGGTCGCCCGGGCGGAAGCGAGGCTCGAGCAGGGCGACCTCGCGGGCGCGGTCCAGGAGCTCGAAGGCCTCGAGGGTGCGGCGGCCGAAGCCGCCGCGCCCTGGCTCGAGAAGGCGCGCGCGCGGGTGGCCGCGGAGCAGGCGGTCAGCCAGCTTCAGAACCACGCGACGGGGCTGCTCAGCCAGACGCAATGAGCGCCGTGCCGCAACGTCGGCACCCATGAAGAACAAGGAAGGCCATGCTCCGTCTGATCTTCTTCCTGCTGGTCGCGATCGCGCTCTCGCTGCTCGCGACCTGGTTCGCCGACAACCCGGGCCAGGTTTCGCTCGAGTGGCTCGGGATGCGGATCGAGACCTCGGTCGCGGTGATGATCATCGCGGTGCTGGTGGTCGCCCTGATCGTGACGGTCGTGATCGAGCTGCTGCGGATGCTGAGCGGGGCGCCGCGCCACATCAAGCAGCGGCGCCGGACGGCGAGGCTGGAGCAGGGCTACCAGGCGCTCTCGCAGGGCATGGTCGCCGCGGCGGCCGGTGACGCCGCCGCGGCGAAGCATCTGACCCGGCGCGCCGAGAAGCTGCTCGACAACGCGCCGTCGACCCTCCTGCTCAGCGCCCAGGCGGCCCAGCTCGACGGCGACGAGACACAGGCCCACCTCCGCTTCCAGCAGATGCTCAAGCATCGCGAGACCGAGTTCCTCGGGCTGCGCGGCCTGCTGTCCCAGGCGATCAAGGAGGGCGACATCGACACCGCGCTCCGCCTCGCGCGGCGCGCCTACCTCCGGCGGCCCAACACGCCCTGGGTGCTGACCACCCTGTTCGACCTGCAGACCCGCTCCGAGCGCTGGACCGAGGCCCTCAGCACGGTCGGCGACATGGCGCGCTACAAGGTGATCGACCGCGACACCGCGACCCGGCGCCGCGCCATCCTGTTCCATCAGGCGGCGGCCGAGCAGCGCGCCGCGGGCCGGCCCTACGAGGCGCTCGCGACCGCTCAGAAGGCGCACAAGCTGCTGCCCTCGCTCGCCCCCATCGCGGTCCAGGCGAGCGACATCGCCGAGCAGGTCTCGAAGCCCCGGGTGGCGCGGAAGATCCTCGAGACGGCCTGGAAGGCGCGGCCGCACCCGGCGGTCGCCCGGGCCTATCTCGCGCTGCATCAGGAGCAGCCCCCGGCCGAACGCCTGAAGCTGGTCGAGAGGCTCTACCAGTCGCAGCCGGACCACCTCGAGGGCGAGCTGGTCCTCGCCGAGGCGGCGCTCAGTGCCAAGGACTGGAAGGTCGCCCGCGCCGCTCTGGAGCGCGCCCTCAAGCTCGAGGCGACCGCCTCGGTCTACCGGCTGATGGCCGAGCTCGAGCAGGCCGAGAACCACGATCCCGACAAGGCGCGCGCCTGGCTGGCGCGGGCGGTGGACGCACCGCCCGATCCGGCCTGGGTGTGCGAGAGCACCGGAGAGATGCGCGCGACCTGGTCGCCGTTCGGGCCGGACGGCCGCTTCGACAGCCTGCGCTGGGGCTCGCCGCCGAAGATCATCCCGCTCGCCCGCGCCGGCGCCGAGGCCGAGCTGATCCCGCCCGGCAGCGCGCCACGGGCGACGGTCGCCGCAGCCGCGCCCGGTGTCGCCGGGCGGAGCGATGCCGCGGCCGCAGCCGGCTCGTCCCGGGGGGCGGTCCATCTGCCGGTCGCGACCGTGGCGGGACCCGACGCCACCCACGACACCCGGGATGCGTCGGTGGCCCAGGCCGCGAAGGACGAGCCCCGGGTCGCCAAGGCGGCGAGCTGAGGCTCGGCGGGCGCCCGGCGTCCCTGGCTGCCGGAGAACGCCGAACAGGAGGCAGAGGCCCGGGCGAGCCCGAGCCTTCCGAACCTCCGGCTGCCGTCAGATGTTGCCCTGGCCGAGCTGCTCGGCGATGTGCTCGGCCTGACGGATCGCGAGCGCCACGATGGTGAGGGTCGGATTCTCCGCCGCGCCGGTCGTGAACTGGCTGCCGTCCGAGATGAACAGGTTCTTGAGGTCGTGGGTCTGGCCGAAGCGGTTGCAGACCCCGTCCTCCGGCTTCCCGCTCATCCGGCAGGTGCCGAGGTTGTGGGTGGACGGATATGGCGGCACCAGAAATACCTCCTTCGCACCGGCCGCCTCGTACACCGCCGTCCCCTGCTTATAGGCGTGCTCGCGCATCGCCACGTCGTTCGGATGGTCGGTGAAGCTCACGACCGGCACCGGCAGGCCGAAGTCGTCCTTCTCGTCGGGATGGAGCGTCACCCGGTTGTCGGCCTGCGGCATGTCCTCGCCGACGATCCACATGCCGGCCATGTTCTCGTAGGTTTCCATCTTCCGGGCGAACTCCCGGCCCCAGGCGCCGGGATCGAGGAAGGCCGCCATGAACGGCAGGCCGAGGCTCAGCGTCTCGAGCTCGTAGCCGCCGGCGAAGCCGCGCTCCGGCCTGTGCTCCGCTTCGTCCTGGATGATCCCGGCCATGGTCGTGCCGCGCCACATCCGGACCGGCTGCTCGAAGGCGGCATAGAGCGAGCCGGTGGTGTGTCGCATGTAGTTGCGGCCGACCTGCCCCGACGAGTTGGCGAGGCCGTCCGGGAACCTGGCGCTGGCCGAGTTGAGAAGGAGGCGCGGCGTTTCGATCGAGTTGCCGGCGATCGCGACCACGCGCGCCTTCTGCTCGTGCTGCTGGCCGTCCTTGTCGGCATACAAGACGCCGGTGACCTTGCCGGCGTCATCGTGCAGAACCTGCAGCACGGTCGACTCCGGCCGCAGGTCGAGCCGTCCGGTGGCCTCGGCCTTCGGGATCTCGGAGTAGAGCGTCGACCACTTCGCCCCCATCTTGCAGCCCTGGAAGCAGAAGCCGAGCTGCTGGCACATGGCGCGATCGTCCCGCGGCTCGCTGTTGATCGCCATGCGGCCGGTGTGCACCGTCTTGTAGCCGATCTTGGTCGCGCCGTTGTACATCACCTTGAAGTTGTTGTTGCCGGGGAGGCCCGGGATGCCGTGAGTCCGGGTCACGCCGAGCTTGTCCTCGGCCCGCTCGTAGAAGGGCGCGAGCTCGTCGAGGGTGATCGGCCAGTCGAGCAGCGCGGCTCCGTCGACGGCACCGTAGGTCGTGAGATCCTTGAACTCGTGCGGCTGGAAACGGAGCGAGGCGCCAGCCCAGTGGGTCGTCGTCCCGCCGACCGTCTTGCAGATCCAGGCCGGGAGGTTAGGGAAGTTGCTCGCGACCCGCCAGCCGCCGACCGCGTGCCGCTTGTCCAGCCACGCGAGCTGGGCGAAGGACGGCCACTCCTCCTGGATGTACGTGTCGATGCTCTGCCGCGCCCCGGCTTCGAACAGGACGACCTTGGCGCCCTTCTCGCACAGCTCGTGGGCGAGCGTGCCGCCACCGGCGCCGGAGCCGACGATCACGATGACGTCCTCGTCGGTGAGGTCGTAGGTTGCCATCTCGCGTCTCCCCTGCGCCTAGAGCTGGACCGGCGGGCTGGCTTCGGCCGGCGGGTCCGGCAGCCAGTCGAGGTCGTTGAAGCCGTTGAACAGGTAGCCGCCCTGCTCGTAGGACGGCCCCTCGTAGCCGAACTGCTTCCAGACCTCGGGCTGGTTGTACAGAGAGACGATGGTCTTGCCGCGGACCGCCTCGAAGAAGGGCGAGCCCGCGATCCTGGCGAGCGCCTGCTCGCGCTGCTCGTCGTTGGCGCTGGTGAAGGTGCCGCCGGCGGCATCGTTCAGCTCGAGCATGCCCGAGCGCAGCATCTCGAGGTGCTCCTTGTCGTCGAAGCCGGCCGCCTCGGCATCGAGGTCGGCGACCACGGCGGCGTAGTGCGCGTCACCCAGAAAGTCGTGCGGGTAGAGGGCACGGGTCATGTGCAGCAGCGTCTCGGCGAGCTCGGCGTCGAGCGCCTGCATCTCCGCTGCCCACGCTCGCCCCGGCCCGACGATCCAGACCGAGCCCCGGCAGCTGACGACGTAGGCGCCGACCGCGGCGAGGCTGGTGACGAGGAAGCGTCGGCGGTCCTGCACCAGGCGCCCGCTCCGCCGGCCGTCGGGCGGCCTCGGGCGGGCGACCGACTCGCCGCCTCGGTACACGGTCGTGGTCATGGGTCGAGCCTCCCTTGCTCCCCGATCATCCGCGGGCGCACCCGTCTCCGCGGACGCGATCCGACGGGCTTCCGCATCTCCGCTTGCGCTACCGGTACCGGCCGTGGCGCTGGAGGACCTCGATCTTGTAGCCGTCGGGGTCCTGGACGAAGAAGAACCGCGCCATCAGCCCGCCGTCGCGCTTGAACTCCTTGATGTCGTTCGGCTGGAAGCCGAGGTTCCGAAAGCGCATGTGCTCGCTGTCGAGGTCGTCGACCGCGAAGGCGACGTGGCCGTAGCCGTCGCCGTGGTCGTACGGCTGCTCCCGGCCCTTGTTGACCGTCAGCTCGACCTCGAAGTCGGCCTCGGGATTGCGGAGATAGACCAGCGTGAAGTCGTCGAAGTCGAACCGGTCCGCGACCTCGAGGCCGAAGGCCTGCCGGTAGAAGTCGACCGAGCGCGCCTCGTCGCGCACCCGCACCATCATGTGGATGGCCTTGGCCATGCCCGTCTCCCCTGCGGCGGCCGTTGCCCGGCCCGTTCCGCCTTCTTCCAGGGACGCTAGCTCAGGGGGCGAAGCCGGTCCAGCCGAATGCGCTCAGACCTCACAGGGGCGCGCCGCCTGTCGCCGGACGACCAGCGCCACGGCGACCTCGAGCGCGAGCGCCGCCGCCACGGCACCGCCGCCGAGCGCGAACAGCAGCGCGTAGTCCTGGGTGCGGTCGAACACGAAGGACAGGCCGTACGCGCCGGCCGCCTGACCGAGCGCGAACGCCATGGTCGCGACCCGCCAGGCGGCGCCCTGGCCCTCGGGATCGCCGGGCAGCAACTCCTGCACCCGGCCGAGCACCAGCGGCACGATGCCCGGCGCCGCCGCCCCGATCACCACGCTGGATGCGACGATCCAGGGCAGGCCGACCGGGACGACCAGAAGCAGGATCATCACCGTCTGGCCGATCAGGGCGAGGCGGAAGGCGCGCCCGAACCCGATCCGGTCGCCGAGCATGCCGGCGAGCAGCGGCCCGGCCATCGCGCCGAGGCCGAAGACGATCCAGAAGACCGAGCCGGTGTCGATGCCGCGCACGAGGCCGCGGGCGACGAAGTCGACCAGGAACACCATGTGCGGCACGAGGCCGGTCGCGTTCAGGCCGTACTCGACGAACAGCGCCTTGAGCGCGAGCCCGGGGTGCGCGCGCGCCCGGCTCTGCGTCTTCGACCGGGGCGGCGGGATGGACGTCCGGGCGCCCGCCGGCCACCCGGACCAGCCGATCACCGTCAGGATCAGGGCGAGCAGGCCGAGCCCGAGCCAGGTCTCGGTCAGGCCGAGGCGCAGCAGGGCGGGGACCAGGAGGCCGGAGGAGGCGATCCCGATCCCGACGCCGGTGAAGACGATGCCGCCAGCGCGGCCGCGCCGGTCCAGAGGGACGTGGGGGAGGAGGGTTGGCGCCGCGAGCACCATGAGCACGCCGCCCGCGATCCCGGCGAGGAGCCGCCAGAGAAAGAACCAGAGGAAGGGCGCCGGGAAGGCGCAGCCGAAAAAAGCGAGCGTCGCGAGCGCGAGGTTGGCGCGGAGCACCACGAGCGGCGAGCGGAGCGTCGCCATCTTTCGAGCCACGAGCGCGCCGACGAAGTAGCCGGCGAGGTTGGCGGCGCCGAGGTAGGCGGCGCCGCCGGGGCTGAACCAGCCCTGCTCGATCAGCGCCGGGATGAGGGGGGTGTAGGCGAAGCGCGCGAGGCCGATCCCGACCAGGATCGCGCACAGCCCGGAAACCGCGCCGCGCACCCAGCGCGTCACCTCGTCATGCTCGCGCCCGGGACCCGCCGGTTGCCGCACCTTTCTCTCCGCAGTTTGCGAGGAAGCTAGAGACTAAGTCGGGCCGCCCGGGATGAGAAACCACCCGCGGGTGGCGGCCATGCCGTCGCGCACGACCTCATGCTGGCGCCCTCAGTCGCTCAGAGCTCGCCCTTGAGCGCGGCGAAGAAGGCCTGTCGCTTGAGGCCCGCGATCGACCCGGTCGGGCTCAGGTGCTTCGGACAGGCCTCGGTGCACGCCTCGTGGCTGTGGCAGGCGTGACAGCCGGCATCGGACGCGACCGCGGCGAGGCGCGCCCCGAAGGCGCCGTCCCGCGCGTCGTTCTGGAGCGTCCAGGCCCGGTTCAGCGCCGCCGGGCCGAGGTAGTCGGGCTGCCAGGCGACGACGTCGCAGGCGGCGTGGCAGACGCCGCAGCCGATGCACTCGATGCCGGCGTCGGCCGCCCGCCGGGCAGGGCTGGACGGCGCCACCTCCGCGAACCGGTCCTCCCGGTCCTCGCGCGGCACGAAGCGGCCGCCGGCGTCCCGCCAGCGGTCGAAGAACGGCTGCATGTCGACCACGAGGTCCCGGACCCGCGGCAGGTTGCGCAGCGGCTCGATTCGGACCCGCCCCGCCTCCGCGACCCGCGCGACGTGGGTCCGGCAGGTCCAGCGCGGCCGGCCGTTCACGGTCATGGCGCACGAGCCGCACATCCCGACCCGGCAGGCGAAGCGGTAGGCGAGCGTCGGGTCGAGCTTCCGCTGCACGAAGGTCACGAGGTCGAGCACGGTCTGCTTCGGCGACGCCGGGACCTCGAACGTCTGGAAGCGGCCCTCGTCCTTCCCGCGCCAGACCTCGACCGTGTAGGGCGCCGGCTCGGCCGTGGTCAGCGCAGCATCCCCCACTTGCGGACGGTCGCATTCTCGATCGTCCGGAAGACCACGTTCTCGACCAGGAGGCCGATCAGGATCACGGTCGCGAGGCCGGCGAAGACGTAGCTGATGTAGAGCTCCTGCTTGTTCTCGAAGATGAACCAGCCGAGCCCGCCCGACCCGCTGCTGATCCCGAACACCAGCTCGGCTGCGATCAGGGTCCGCCAGGCGAATGCCCAGCCGATCTTGAGCCCGGCGAGGATCGAGGGGAAGGCCGCCGGGATCAGGATCCTGGTGACGTAGCGCACGCCGGTGAGCCCGCAGTTCCGCCCGACCATCCGGAGCGTGTCGGAGACCGACATGAAGCCCGAGTGGGTGTTGAGCGAGAGCGGCCAGAGCACGGCGTGGATCAGGACGAAGATCAGGCTGCCGTCGCCGAGCCCGAACCACAGCAGCGCCATCGGCAGCAGCGCGATCGCCGGCAGCGGGTTGAACATCGAGGTGAGCGTGGTCAGGAGGTCGTTGCCGAGCCGCGTCGAGACCGCGAGCGAGGTCAGCACGGCCGCGATCAGGACCGCGAGCGCGTAGCCCTTGAGCAGCACCCAGACCGAGACCCAGGCCTTGAGCAGCAGCCCGCCGTTCAGGAGCGCATCGAAGAACGCTTCTGCGGTCGCGGCGAAGCTCGGGAACATCAACGGGTTGCTGAGCCAGGTGCCGTACAGCTGCCAGACCAGCGCGATGGCGGCCAGAATGAACAGCCGGCGCACGGCGGTGACATTGGTGATGGTCTCGAACCAGGACAGCGGCCGCTCGACGTCGCCGACGTCGGTATCCGCTTCCGGCCGCCGCTCGAACTCCTCCCGGATCGGCGGCTCGAGCGGCTGATCCGCCGCGATCACGCTAGCCCTGGCCATCCACCGCCTCCTGCTCCTCGATCCGGTCGGCGAACAGCATCCCGTGGATGCGCTGCTGCAGGCGCTGGAACTCCGGGCTGCCGACCGCCGCATGGTCGTGGACGTGCGCGTTCAGCTCGGCCTTCACCTGGCCCGGATGCGGCGAGAGGACCAGGATCCGGGAGCCGATGATGATCGCCTCCTCGATCGAGTGGGTGACGAAGAGGACGGTGAAGCGGACATCCTCCCACAGCTGGAGCAGCTCCTCCTGCATCTTGCGCCGGGTGAGGGCGTCGAGCGCCGCGAACGGCTCGTCCATCAGCAGGATGTCCGGCTCCATCGCCATGGCCCGGGCGATGGCCACGCGCTGTTTCATGCCGCCCGACAGCATGTGCGGATAAGCATCTGCAAAATTGGTGAGATTGACCTTGTCGATGTAGCGCTTCGCGCGCTCCAGGGCGTCCCTCGCGCGAAGCCCGCCGCCGGTGGTCAGCGGAAAGGTCACGTTCTGCAGCACGGTCTTCCAGGGCAGCAGCTGGTCGAACTCCTGGAACACCATCATCCGGTCGGGACCCGGCCGGCTCACGGTCCGGCCGTTCAGGCGGATCGTCCCCTCGACCGGCTGCATGAAGCCCGCGACCCCCTTGAGCAGGGTGGACTTGCCGCAGCCGGAGGGGCCGAGAAGGACGAAGCGGTCGGCCGGGAACACCTCGAAGTCGACCCGGAAGGTCGCGGTCACGAGGTGCTTCCTGGTCTTGTACTGGAGCGTGACGCCCCGGACCTCGAGGAGGGCCGCGGGCGCGCCGGCTTCCCTCGTCGCCGCCCGCTCCTCCTGCCCTCTCCCGATGGCGCTCGCCAAGCTCACGAGCCCTCGAGGTCGTGGATCTCCTCGAAGAAGTAGTCCTGCCAGGACTCCGGCCGGTTCTTGATCGCCTCGACCTTGTGCATGAACTCGGCGTACTTCATCGAGTTGGCGGGAGCCGTGACGAACTCGATCTCCGGGTCGTCGATCATCTCCTGGATGAACGCCGGATCTTCCTTGGAGTTGTTCTGGGTGATGTAGACCTGGGCGGCGGCGGCCGGGTCGGCCTCGATCATCTGCATCGCCTCGTCGAGGGCGGCGAGGAAGGCTTCATAGGCCTTGGGGTTGTCGTCGCGGAAGGAGGCCGGCGCCCAGACGCAGTTGAAGGTCGAGGGACCGCCGAGCACGTCGTAGGAGCTGAGCACGGTGTGGACCTTCGGATCCTCGCTGCGGAGCTCCTGGTACTGGAAGGGCGGGCTCGTGAAGTGGCCGGTGATCTCGGTCCCGCC